>NZ_JAMOKU010000039.1:0-50744 GCF_023656845.1 Parabacteroides sp. Y3-G-102
GTGGGGCAAGGGGATATTGTGGGCAGAAGTGGGTATTTCAGCCTCAATTTATCTGCTAATTCAGTGATGAGAGGACGTTTAGACGCAAGAAGGACGCTGAAGAGCTTAGTTGCGGATTTGAGGGTGATTTTACCCATTCTTAGGTATTGTGGGGCGGTAGTCTCTGATCGTAACTTTGCAACGTTTTAAATAACATAATTGATTAAATGATGATGAAGAAAATCAGAGGGCTTTTCCTCTCCTTTTTACTGTTGCTTATTTCCATCTCGGCTTTTTCTCAACATAAAACAATGATATCGGGTAAAGTCCTGTCCACGGAAAAAACAACCGTGGATTTCGCTACCGTTTATCTAAAAGGTACGAATTACGGCGGGACTACGAATGAGGAAGGTATCTATCATCTTCAAGCTCCCGCGGGAGAATATACATTAGTAGTATCGGCTATCGGATATAAGACGGTAGAGAAACCCGTGAAACTGATGCGTGGGGAACGGACGAAGATGAATGTGGTAATCAGCCCTCAAGCTACGGAGTTGGATGAGGTGGTTGTCGTTTCTAATGGCGTGACCCGGCTCAAGCGTTCTGCGTTCAATGCCGTGGCCCTCGATACGAAAGCCTTGCAAAATTCAACCCAGAACTTGAGTGAAGCCTTGGCTCAAGCGCCCGGAATGAAGATCCGGGAGTCCGGCGGTGTCGGCTCGGATATGCAACTGATGATGGATGGATTTACCGGCAAGCATATCAAGATCTTTATCGATGGGGTTCCGCAAGAAGGTGTCGGCAGTTCTTTCGGACTGAATAACATTCCGGTGAATTATGCCGAGCGTATAGAGGTCTATAAGGGTGTGGTACCGGTGGGTTTCGGAACAGACGCTATCGGAGGTGTTATCAATATCATCACCAAGAAGAACCGGAACAAATGGTTCTTGGATGCTTCTTATTCATACGGGTCTTTCAATACGCATAAATCTTATGTGAACTTCGGACAGACTTTCCGGAGCGGACTCACGTATGAGATCAACGTTTTCCAGAATTATTCGGATAATAATTACTATGTGGATACTCCGGTGAAGGACTTTACGACCGGAGCGATCAATAAGAAAAAGATCGAGCATGTGAAGCGTTTTCATGATACGTATCATAACGAGGCCGTTATCGGGAAAATCGGTTTCGTGGATAAGAAATGGGCGGATCGTTTGATGTTCGGGTTTACCTATTCACATATGTATAAAGATATACAGACGGGCGTACGCCAAGAAGTGGTGTTTGGCGGCAAATATCGGAAGGGATACTCGATCATGCCGTCGTTGGACTATCGCAAGCGTGATTTCTTCGTTAGGGGCTTGGATGTGGTATTGACGGCGAATTATAATAAGAACATGACGAACAATGTAGATACCTCTTCCTATGAATATAATTGGCGTGGCGAGATGCGTCCGCTCCGGATGCCCGGTGAGCAATCTTATCAGAACACCCGGTCGGATAATAATAACTGGAACGGAACCTTAACGGCTAACTACCGTATCGGTAAGGCGCATACGTTCACGTTCAATCACGTGATCAACGCGTTCCGGCGTTCGAATCAGTCTCTTTTGAACGAGGACTCGGAAGCGAACGCTATCCCGAAGGAAACCCGTAAAAATATCAGCGGTCTTTCGTATCGCTTGATGCCGACGGAACATTGGAACTTGTCTGTGTTCGGTAAATATTACAACCAGTTTATCGCGGGGCCTGTCGCTACTTCCTCGGCTCAAGATGACTATATACGTACGACCAATTCGGTAAGCGCGATGGGATATGGGGCTGCGGGAACTTACTTTATCTTGAAAAGCTTGCAAGCGAAATTATCCTATGAGAAAGCCTATCGCCTGCCGACCAATGAGGAGATGTTTGGCGATGAGGACCTTGAGACCGGCGATATTTCCTTGAAACCGGAGAACAGCGATAACGTGAATCTGAATTTAAGCTACAACGAGACATTCGGTAAGCATTCCGTATATGTGGAAGGCGGATTGATCTACCGAAATACGAAAGATTATATCCAACGGAATATATCGGATTTGAGCGGCGGTAAATATGGCGCTACCTATGTGAATCATGGTCGTGTAGAGACCAAGGGTTACAATATCTCGGTTCGCTACGGTTTCGCTAACTGGGTAAGCGTAGGAGGAAACTTTACGCAGATGAATGTGAGGGATAACGTGAAGACGGTTACCAGCGGGACGAACCAAGAGAGCTTGACATATGGCGCACGTATGCCGAATCTTCCTTATCAGTTTGCCAACTCGGATGTGACTTTCTATTGGCGTAATTTGTGGAAGAAAGGCAATACGCTAAGTGTCACTTACGATAATTTATATATGCATAGTTTCCCGCTGTATTCGGAGGCAGTAGGCAGTGAATCCGAATTTGTGGTACCAACTCAATTCTCGCATAACCTGACACTCTCTTATGGTATACAGAACGGGCGTTACAATATCTCTTTCGAGTGCAGGAATCTCACGAACGAGAAATTATACGATAACTTCAGCTTGCAGAAGGCTGGCAGGGCTTTCTATGGTAAGGTGAGGGTTTATTTCGGTAATTAATTTAAAGTGTGACTATCTTTTATTTATCAATAATTAATTCAAAACATAATAGATTAAAACAACATGAAGAAGAATTATTTAATGACAGGTCTTGCCGCCGCGTTATTGGTTGGGGGAGTATTTACTTCTTGTAGTGACGACGATCCTGTAAACCCGGATAACGGAGGCAACGGGAATGGAAATGGCGGAGGATCGACCTCGGAGGCGGTTTCGAGCTATGTAGTCGCCGCTTCTGTCGGTGACGCAAATTACTTGTTGACAGCCGATACGCTGGGTGATGGCTCTATCTCCGCTAAAAACAACGGACTCACTACGGAAAGCGGTACGCAATGGATCTTCTATAAGGATAAATATTTGTATCGTTTGGTTTACAACCAGGGAAATGCCGGTGTTACTTCTTCATACGTACTGAATGCGGAAGGTAAGATTAAAGAGCGTGATAATACTTACGAGATCAAGCGATTTACTTCTTATGGTATCTACGGCGACTATATCATTACATCTTCTACCGGTGATCTGGGTGAGGAATATGCGGACGAGAATGGTTATCTGCCTAAAGGCTTCTTGCTCTCTTATCTGGATGTGGCCAAAGAGACGTTTACGACAAACACGAATACGATCTTGTCGGAGAATTATTTGGGAAATGGCGAGTTCGTTACGTTAGCGGGTATTCTCCAAGCGAACGGCCGGATCTATTCCGCGGCTATCCCGATGGGATTGAGTAAGTACGGCGTGAAAGCGGAGGGAGGTAAATATGTTAAATACCCGGAGCTGGTAAAGACAGAATCCGGAGGAAGCGGTAGTGGCGCTTACGAAAAAGGGGAATTGCAATGGACGCAATATCCGAACGAGGCTTGGGTCGCTATTTATGCGAACGAGAAATTCGAGAACCCGAAACTGATAAAGACGGATAAGATCAGTTATGCTTGCGGACGTAACCGTTCTCAATACTACCAGACCATTTGGACGGCAGACAACGGCGATGTGTATGTGTTCTCGCCCAGCTATGCCAAGACGATGACCGCGGAGGTCCAGAAAACGACTTTGCCGGCCGGTGTAGTTCGTATTAAGGCTAACGCGGAGGAGTTTGATCCTGATTATTATTGTAATTTGGAGGCACAGACGGGTGGTAAGGCATTCTTGCGTTGTTGGCATATCACGGAAGATTATTTCTTGTTGTTGATGTATGATCGTCCGTTGACTGAATCCGGATTCGCCGCGAAAGAGTTGGCTATTTATAAAGGAGAGGATAAGAGTCTTACTTACGTGAAGGGGCTGCCTTCCACGGATGTTATTTCCGGATTTGGCAATACTCCGTTCTCGGAGGATGGTATCGCTTATATGGCGGTTACGACTACCGATGGAAGTCAACCTGCCGTGTATCGTATCGATCCGAAGACAGCTACCGCAACAAAAGGTCTTACCGTTGAGGCAGAGCAAATCAGTGGTGTGGGTAAATTGACTGCCGCTCAAGAGTAATAAGCAAGTATGAGTCGGACTCACATTCTTTTAATATTCCTCCTGCTCCCGCTAATCCTGCGGAGCCAGGAGGATATTTGTATAGGAAAGGAACTGGCTTTGTACTCTACCGTATTGCAAGAAGAACGGAGTTATTGGATACACCTGCCGGAGCATTATAATATGGATACGAAACAACGCTATCCGGTTGTTTACCTGCTAGATGGAGATTCTTTCTTTCATTCGCTGGTAGGCATAAGGAAAACGTTGGCATCCGGTAGAGGTAAATATCTACCTCCCTGTATTATTGTCGGGGTATTAAATACGGATCGGACACGTGATTTTACGCCTACCGCTTCAGCCGCCGGACGGGATGGTAAAATCTCCATAGATGCGATTCCGCAAGGAGGGGGAAGTGAGGCTTTCAGTAAGTTTCTTACGGAAGAACTTCGCCCTGCTATCGATAGTGCCTATCGCACGAACGGCTGGAATATGCTTATCGGTCATTCGTATGCGGGGCTTTTCACCTTGAATACGTTTCTTCGTCATACGGAATTATTTGATACCTATCTAGCGGTCGACCCTAGTTTGTGGTGGGATCAGGGGCGGTTGGTCCGGGAGGCGGAGGCTTTGGTTGCAGGCCGGAATTTTAAAGGGAAAAGCCTGTATATCGGTGTCGCGTCTAAAAAAAGGACGGACCGGGTGGACATTCATCTTGACAAAGTGAGTTATCTTCTTTCGGAGGTTTTGCCACAAGCGGAGAACCTGCGTTTCTTTAGTAAATCATTTCCCGACGAGAACCATGGAACGGTAGCGGTTCCGGGTATATATGACGGGATTAAACAATTATTCGGAAAATGAGAAAATTCTTTGCGAAAGTACATTTATGGCTATCGATACCTTTTGGCATTATTATTGCGATTGTCTGCCTGACCGGGGCGATTCTCGTCTTTGAGACAGAGATATTAGAATTAGGCTACCCTTCCCGTTATTTTGTAAAGGAAGTAAAAGGGGAACCTCTCTCGCCTGCCGCCTTGATAGAATCGGCGCGCCAACAATTACCCGATTCGGTTCGAATAAACGGTATTCGGGTATCGTCTGACCCGAGACGAACTTATCAACTGGTATTACCGGGGAAAAAGGCTGCGGGTTTTATTGATCCCTACACCGGGGAGGTGACCGGGATGGATGACGGACAAGGTTTTTTCCTGAAAATGATGCATCTTCATCGTTGGTTACTTGATGAGTATAAACGGGATGGAAGTTTTTCTTGGGGAAAATCAATAGTTGGCTATGCGACTTTGGTCTTGGCGATTATTATTATAAGTGGAATCGTAATTTGGTATCCCCGTAATAAAAAAGTATTGAGAAACCGGTTGAAAGTAAAGACCAAGGCTGGTTGGTTCCGTTTCTTCTATGATTTACATGTCTCCGGGGGATTCTATGCGGCATTGCTCCTGCTTATCTTAGCGTTGACCGGATTAACATGGTCGTTTGGTTGGTATCGAAATGCCTTTTATAGTGTCTTCGGTATTAGTGCAAACCCGCCTCAAGCGCATCATGCTCCAGCTTCTTCCGGCGCGAAGAAACCCGCGAAGAAAAAGACGGATTACACACAATGGGCTGAGGTGTTATCGGCATTGAAAAGCCATTATCCGGACTTTAACTCAATCACGATCCAAGATGGCTCCGCTACGGTTTCTACGGCCCGTTATGGGAATACAAGAGGAAGCGACCGTTACTCCTTTGATCCTGCTACGGGTGAGATTACGGAAGTTCAATTATATAAAGATCTCCCAAAATCGGGGAAGATAAGAGGATGGATTTATTCCGTACACGTCGGCTCGTGGGGGGGAATGACTACCCGTATATTGACTTGCTTAGTTTCCTTGTTGGGGACGATCTTCGCGATAACCGGCTATTATTTTTGGATAAAGAAACAATTCAGGAAACTGAGATGAAAAGAAAGAGGTATGTTTGACCCACATACCTCTTCATAAATCTAAACCAATCAAGTTGAATACGCAAACGTTGTAATATTAAGGTTAAACAGTTATGTATGTAAAAGTGTGCGTCTATTCAATTCCTTCTTTCCTTATAGATGCCAACCACTGGTCGATCCGCCCTTCTGTTTGATCGTCTTCATTCATTTCATCCAGAGGAAGTCCGACGAACATACCGTTTATGCAGGCGGTGGAACTGTCAAATGAATATCCCGAGGCATCTACAGCGCCGATGAACTTGCAACCTGTATTTCGCAGGTCGGAATAGATCGTACCGATGGCGTCACAGAAAGTGTCGCTAAAAGAGGCTGAGTCTCCGCAACCGAATAATGCGACGGTTTTCTCACTTAAGTCCAGCTTTTTCAGCTTCCCTAGATAACTATCCCAATCATCTTGCAAATCTCCGGCGCCCCAAGTGGAACAGCCCAATAACAAGATTTCATAAGGCGCTACATCAGCGGGAGAAGCGTTAGATACGTCATGAATATCTTTGTCTTCCACACCCAGCTTCTCTGCGATACGTTTCGCGATCCCTTCCGTCGTTCCTGTAGACGAGCCGTAGAATATTCCTATAGTCTTCATTTCTATTTGTTTTTATAGTTTAATAACGAAGACAAATATCCGATATCTTATTAGTCTCGGCAATACCTACAAATATGTATTTTGAGGGTCGCGAATACCCACGAATGGCCAGCGATGGTTGAGGGAATAAAGGTTTTGATAAAATTGTGTATATTTTGAATTGTTTTTTTATAAATTTGCCATCGTATTGGTTCGCCTACCCTATTCAGGTACGGCGATTAAAAGGGAATCAGGTGAGAAACCTGGACAGTCCCGCTGCTGTAAGCTCCAAAAAAGCTTTAGACATCAACTCATTGCCACTGTTTCCGGAAGGAACGGGAAGGAAGTTCTAAAGTGGAGTAAGTCAGAAGACCTGCCAATGCCGGATAACCGCCGTGATTTTACGCTACCGGGGTTTAGCGTATGATTCAAATATGGAATACAGAGGACATTGCTCTAAAGAGGTAATTTTGATAGGGTAAGTTATGCCATAGTTCGTGGGGAACTATGGGTAATTTATTTTGTGTTAACCTGTTAAAGCCATGTCTTTTTATATCATTCAGTGTATTTGTTTTTTGGAGTTTTACATTAATATTATGCTTATGAGAAAGTTTTTATCTTTTTTCTTTGTAATGGCTTTTTACGTAGTTGGAGCCTATGCGCAAGTATTGGTCCAAGGTCAACCGCATCCTTCCGCAAGGAATATCTCAACAAAGCAGGAGTCTCAGTTAAGAGCTGATGCCAGTTTTACTTTCGATGACATCCAATATTGGGTTGGTAACGGTAGCAATAAAGCCGCTTTAGTGATTGAATGGCATGATGGGAATCGCCCGGATGCCATAGTTTGGGGATATCGCTGGGATGGCGAGGCAACCGGACATGATATGATCGTGGCGATTGCTCAAGCAGATCCTCGATTGGTATTGCTCACCCAATACACTGGCTGGATGGGATATACGATCGATGGAATCGGGTATGGTGAAAGTAGACTTAATATTTCTTATGATCTAGAGGGAGCGAAGTCTGAGCCTAAAAATGCGTTTAAATTTGAACCTCCTATCACAAATCCGCTGTTGGGGCAAACTTCTCATCCAGAGCATCCGGCAGAGGATGTTGCGGCCGCCATTCGGCAAGGGGTTCAAACAGGAGTTATTTATCACCCGATAAATGCGGAAAGATATGGATATCCATCTTATGACTATGACTATTGGAGTTGTAGCAATGGCATTCATTGGCAAGCCGGTTGGTATTATGGCTATTGGAGTTATTTTGTGAGAAGTAGCCAAACCTCTAATTTTAGCTATTCTGGTTTAGGTGCTACAAGCCGTGTATTGACGGATGGTTGTTGGGATGCGTGGAGCTGGAATGGAAATATGAATACATCAGAAGGAACTCAGCCCGGGGATGTCTTTGTCGCTGCGACAATACCCTCTGGAGGTGGAGGGGATGAACCCGAGATCCCAGTGATACACGTAACATCCATTTCTCTCAATAAGTCTTCTTTGCGTTTACAAGCAGGAGCAAACGCAACCCTTGTAGCTAGCATCTCTCCTGTAAACGCTGATAATAAGCAGGTTACTTGGAGTAGTTCCGATACAGGCATAGCAACGGTAGAAGATGGGGTCGTAACTGGTGCCAAGCCCGGTGTGGTGAAAATAACAGCCCAATCGGTAGATGGCGGATATACCGCTGTTTGCGAGGTAACGATAACGGAAGTTGTTATTCCGGAAATAGATTTCAATGGTCCTGATGCTGTTTTAACTTTCCCGAAAGTAGAGGAAGCCACCTCTTATGAAGTTCGTGTTTATAGAAATGAGGATAGTGGTCATAAAAGAATCGCTACTTATGTAATCGATGCCGAAGGTAATATAATCACAGAATTAAGAGCGGTGAGCTTACAAGGCTCTTCTGGGGAAATTTTGGTTCCATTGAAAAATTTAGACATAGACGGTGTTTATACGATAGAGATACAGGTGCTGAATGGATTGGATATAATAGATACCTATACAGTAGAAACAATATCGAATCCAGTAAGTAATGAATATTTATCCGTAAGTGGTAGTCGGGTAATTTATCAAAATGGGACATTGTCTTTGGAGCATTTGGATGGATATCATTTTTATTTAATGACAATGGAAGGAAAAATATTGAGAACCTTTATAGCTCGAGTTCCCCACGAACTTTATCCTATATCGCTTCCCTCCGGGAATTATCTGTTGACAGGAGAAAAGGATGGAGACCGAAAGGTCTTTAAATTCCGTATTAATTAATAATTAAATTCATTTGCATGAAAAGAACACTTTACTTAAGTATGGTTTGCTTACTATCGGCCTTTTCGGCTGTGGGGCAAATCGGTTTGCGGGGGCTGAATCCGATAGAGAAGCAGAAACTGCAATTGCCTGAACTTCCGGCTTCGCAAAGCCGAGTCACGCTACTACGTTCAAGTGAAAACGTAGATTATACACAGGGAGTTTTTATTTTGAACGAGGACTGGTTTGGTCATAACAACAGTACTATTAATTTTATGACTTCTTCTGGTGATTTTGCTTATAGGATTTTCCAGACAGCAAACCCTGGTAAAGAATTAGGTTGTACATCTCAGTTTGGTACTATTTTTGGAGATAATATGTTTATTACTTCTAAACAGCCAAAGGATGGTGGAGCCAGTATTGAAGGAGGTCGCCTGAATGTGGTGGATGCCAAGACAATGAAAGTGAAAGCTCAATTTACGGATATAGGCGGAGGCGATGGGCGTGCTTTTTTAGGCGTGAATGACTCTGTTGGCTATATTGGCGCTTCAAACGGTATTTTTTTGTTTGATATAAAGAACTTGACGGTTGGAGATCAATTGAAAGGTGCCTCAAATTCCGGGGGACTTTATAATGGTCAAGTAGGAATGATGGTCCGAACAAAAACATATGTGTTTGCAGTTCAGCAAAGCAAAGGCGTTTTAGTGATAGATCCTCTAAAACATGAGATTATCAAATTGATAGAAGGAAGTTTCAGCACTTTGACACAAAGTAAGGATGGCAGTGTTTGGGTAGGTGCTGGATCACGCCTGTTATGTATTGATCCGGAGACTTTGGAAGAAACTTATCTATCATTACCCGATGGCTTGACTATTCCGGATTCATGGTATGCTTGGACTGCGGGTGTTCTTTGTGCAAGTACGCAAGAAAATGCTATTTATTGGACAAAGGGAGGTGGTTTTAGCAGTGGTAATGAGATTTATCGTTATGAGATCGGTAATCCTTCTTCTATGGATAAACCATTTTATACCATTCCGGAGAAGGGACGCGTATTGTATGTGGGTGCCGGTTTACGTGTAAGTCCAGATGACAAATTGTATATTTCCGCTTTTGAGAATTTTGGCTCTATAAACTATTGGCAATATGTTGTAGATGCTAAAACTGGCCGTCAATTAGGGTGTTATCCGCTAGAACCCAGCTATTGGTTCCCTGCCATGCATATCTTCCCTGATAATGAGGCTCCGGTTGTTAAAGATTTTACTTCGATAGAGGCTGGTATTAATGATGCGCCTATAACTGTATCTTTAAAAGATATGGCTACGGATAAAGACAATATAGCTGAAGCTATCTATAAATCCGTTAAATCAGTATCGAATGAGAGTCTGTTATCTGCATCTATCTTAGGTGATAATCTGACTCTAACATTGAAGCCGGATCAAACAGGAGAAGCTACCGTCTCCGTTAATTTCGATTCGAATGGAAAAATTGTCACAAAGGATTTGAAAGTGACGGTGAAAGGAAAAGCAGTTTATTTAGATAAGCATGAGTTATCTCAGAATGTGGGTGAAAAATCCACATTAAAGGTGACTGTTCCCGAAGGTGTTTCTGCCGTATGGACTTCTTCGAACAGCAATGTGGCGAGTGTGGTAAATGGAGAAATAACCGCTGTTGCTCAAGGTTCTGCCAAAATTATCGTGTCAGCAGGTAATGAGAAGGACACTTGTCTTGTAAATGTTTCTCTTTCAGTCCAAAGTTTGACTTTAGATGTCGAGAGTGATACGACCCGTGTACAGCGTGATGGTACACTCCAGTTAAAAGTTAAATTACATCCTGAAGGAGCGGTTCTACCTGAATTGCTTTGGAACTCCTCGAACACAAAGGTCGCTCATGTGAATAATAAGGGATTGGTTACGGCTTTTGCGGATGGACTAGCTGTTATTAAGGTTATGAGTGCAGATTCATCCAAAATGGATAGCTGTGTTATCAAGGTTCTAGCCAATATTCAATCCGTGAGTTTACCGGAATCAATATCCCTAAATACGAATTCGAATGGAAAGCAACATACTTATACATTGAAACCTACGTTTATACCTGCTAAGCCTACAAATACGGTTGTTAGTTGGAAATCTTCGAATGAGGATATTGTCACGGTTTCAGAGAAAGGCTTAATTACGGCTATTAAAGCAGGTGAAGCTACCATTACGGTGACTACGGAGGATGGATCGAAAACTGCGGAATGTAAAGTGAATTGTGTACAATGGCCGGATGCGGTTAAATTGGATTTGACATTTGTTTCTATGAAACCGGGTAACACGCAGCAATTGACGATAACGACAACACCAGATTCGATAGGTGCCGTACCAATGAAGTATGTTTCTGATACGCCGGATGTTGTTACGGTTGATAAGAATGGTGTATTGACCGCAAAAAAATATGGTGAGGCAATCATTACGGTGTCTCCGTTAAGTGGTGCGGATGTAAAAGCGACTTGTAAAGTTGCGGTTGAGATTCCTGTAACGAGCATCCAATTGGATAAAGATACGATTTGCCAGAAACCGAACACTTTCGCTCAATTGACCGCAACTATTAATCCGGGGGATGCTACATTCCAAGAACTGACATGGAAGTCTACCAGTATGAGCCCCGTGCGCGTGTCTAGCGATGGCAAGGTTTCTTTCGTTCGTCCGGGTAAATCAAATGTCGTCGTTACTTCAAAATACGGAGGAATAACCGATACTTGCGTAATAATCGTTGATTCAATCCATGTGGAATCTTTTGAATTAAAACAGCATGAGATGACAATCGATATCTCGAAGTCTGGTCGCTTAGAATGGATTTATGCGCCTGATGACGCATCTCAGACAATGCCCGATATAACGGCCGCTGATGAAGATATATTATATATTTATTATGATGGACGTATTCGTGGAGAAAAGGCGGGCTCTACTTGGGTCTATGCGAATATGGAAAATGGCAAGTTTGTCGATTCTTGTTTAGTCCATGTCGTATGTGATATAGATACTGTAACGTTGAATAAGAATCAAGCTACGATAGAACTAGGTCGTACGATAACGTTAACTCCGACAGTTAAAGTAAAACCAACCGTAGAGAATCCGGAAGAAGTGGATCAAACAGTTTATTGGAAAAGTGATAATAAGGAGATCGCTACCGTTGTGGACGGTGTAGTGACCGCTATTTCAGGAGGTTCTACTCGCATTTGGGTATATACGAATTACGGAGATATTCCTGCCTATTGTGATGTCACGGTAGTTCCGGTTACGGAGGCTCCTTCCTCTTCAGTTACAGGGGTTTCTTTAAATGCTTCTTCTTTGTCTTTAGATAAGGGCGAGACGGCTGTTTTAGCTGCGATTGTCACTCCTTCAAATGCGGAAAATAAATCCGTGTCATGGAGTAGCTCGGATATTACTGTTGCTTCTGTAGCCGACGATGGTACGGTTACCGCCGGAATTGCCGGTGTCGTTACGATAACCGTAACAACGGATGACGGTGGTTATACGGCCACTTGCGAGGTTACGGTAACCGACCCAGACTTGGATAAACCTGTGGTTGAGGCCGCTGATTCCACGGCTACGCTGACCTTCCCGAAAGTGCCAGAGGCTACCTTCTATGAGGTCTCCGTATACAAATATGTGAATGAGGTTCCCGTATTGTTTGGTGTTTACACGATGGATGCGGACGGGAATATCCTCACCAGCTTGCGAAGCGATCTGCGTTTAGGTACTCCGGATAAGATCGCTATATCCTTGCGGGATTTGGATGAAGATTCTGATTATATCGTGAAAATTACGGCTGTTAAAGAGAAAGACGGAAAGAAAGAGGTGGTAGGCACATTCTATAGTGAACCGTTCTCTACCTCTTCCGGGACGGTCAGCAATGAGACGATAGGTGCGGGTGAGGCCCGTATCTATTATTACGCCGGCTATCTGCATTTGAATAATCTGGAAGGCTATCGTTGCTATATCGTAGGATTCAACGGTACGGTATTGGATGCTTTTGAGGTGACCGATTTGAATGAGAGCCGTTTGATGAGTTTTTCCAAAGGATCTTATATCATCACTGCCATCAATGGCAATGATCGGATAACGAGGAAGTTCGTAATCAAGTAATATCGAAACAAGGTGAAGGAGAGTCAAAAGGCTCTCCTTCCTATCGTTATAACAATGTGATATGAATGACATTTTAAATTAATTAGCTTATGAGAAAATTTTGTTGTTTATTTCTATCTTAGTACCCCGTTATTGAGCAATTTTAAGCATGAAAAGATTCATAGTTCCCGCATTGCCGGACGAAACCTCTGAGGAAGAGGATGTTTACGAGCTAACGCATATCGATCACTTGTTTATAAGAGACCGGATCGAGATTCCGGGATTCAGTAATTACGAGACGTTAAAATGTGACTTTCATACCCATACGGTATTCTCCGACGGCTTGGTATGGCCCGATGCCCGGATATATGAGGCTTGGCAGGAGGGATTGGATGCGATAGCGATTACTGACCATATCGAGCACCGGATCAACAAGGTTATTTTGAAAGGAGATTTAAACGAATCTTACAAAATCGCTAAAAAAGCTGCTGACGACATGGACTTTATCGTGATTCCCGGAGCGGAAATAACACGTTCCAAGCCCTTGGGACACCTAAACGCCTTGTTTGTACAAGATGTCAATCTTATGGAGAAAGAAAATCCTGTGGAATCTATTGCCGAGGCAAAAAGGCAAGGGGCATTTATTGTGTGGAATCATCCCGGCTGGCCGAATCATAAGGCCACTTTATATCCCATACATGAAAAACTGATTCAAGAGAACATGATCGATGGTATAGAAGTCATGTCTTACAAGGACTTTTACCCGATTGCATTAGAATGGTGTTCCGGTTTTAAGAAAGCGTTTATGGCAAGTAGCGACGCTCATTGTGTTCTTTCCGGGATATACAGGAAAGGACTACGTCCCCTGACGCTGGTATTCTCGGAAGAAAGAAGTGAGAAAAGGATACGGGAGGCATTGTTCGCCGGTCGTACGGCCGCGTTATTCGATGGGAAAATCGCGGGAGAAGAAAAATACTTGGCCCCATTGGTCAAGGCCTGTATCCGGGTTAAGCGAATGAGGAATACGTGTTTGGAGGTAACCAATATATCTGATATTCCTTTCATTATATATTGCGAAAACAATTTATACCTGCTCCCGGAAAGAAAAACGATTATAATGATGAATCCTAAGGAAAATAGTTGGATAATGAAAAACTGTTTTATCGGCAGGAATAAGAACCTATCGATTTATTTCGATGATTTTTCGGTATGAGTCAATTTTCATCCAGCTCAGAGACCGGGCCCTAATGCGGCATATTACGTCTCTACAACTAGATATAAATTTCTCGGAAGGGCTAAACTTTTCGATCCGTAATTTCTCTAGTGCTTCCGACAATCCTCTGGCGGTAGCACGCTCATCGATCTCCCCTGTTTTCATCCGAACTGATCATGTGGGTATCTATATTAAATCGGATTACTATTGATAGTAACCGCATTTTTTATGGATAGTAGTCGGTATTTCCCTCGTCCTTATTTTTTAATTTATACAATATGCAGTATAGTCAAAAAAAAGCATTTAATAATATTGTGTATATTTTGAATTGTTTTTTATAAATTTGCTGCCGTATTGGTTCGCCTACTTTATTCAGGGTACGGCGATTAAAAGGGAATCAGGTGAGAAACCTGGACAGTCCCGCTGCTGTAAGCTCCAAAAAAGCTTTAGACATCAACTCATTGCCACTGTTTCCGGAAGGAACGGGAAGGAAGTTCTAAAGTGGAGTAAGTCAGAAGACCTGCCAATGCCGGATAACCGCCGCGATTTTACGCTACCGGGGTTTAGCGTAGGATTCAAAAAGGGGAAATATACGAAGTGAATATTGCTTTACATGAAGGATTGATCGGGTGAATCGTGACTTAGTACCTCCCGGACTATGGAAATATTCATGATTATTTGATCTTTCTTTTATATTCCCTCTTGATCGTTTTTTGGAGTTTTACATTTAATATAAAAGCTTATGAGAAAAATTCTATCTCTTTTCTTTGTAATGGCTTTGTGTGTAGTAGGTCTTTCGGCGCAAGGATTGGTTCAAGGGCAACCACATCCCTCGGCTCCGAATGTGCTGGCGAAAACAAAGTCCCAGTTAAGGGCTGACGCCAGCTTTTCTTTTGACGACATCCAGTTTTGGGTAGGAAGCGGCAGCAAGAGAGCCGCTTTAGTGATCGAATGGCATGATGGGAATCGACCGGATGCTATGGTTTGGGGATATCGCTGGGATGGCGAGGCTACCGGACACGATATGATCGTGGCGATAGCGAAGGCCGATCAGAAACTTCTTTTATTAACCCAATATACGGGTTGGATGGGTTATACGATCGATGGTATTGGATATGGGGATAATCTGGACGTCCGATATGATTTGGATGTGGCCAAGAATGAACCGAATAATGCTTTCAAATTTGAACCTCCCATTACGAATCCTTTGTTGGGGCAGACTGGTTTTCCTGAAAATCCGGCGGGGGACGTAGCGGCGGCTATTCGACAAGGCGTACAAACCGGGGTTATCTATCACCCGATAAATGCGGAAAGATATGGATATCCATCTTATGACTATGACCATTGGAGTTGTAGCAATGGCATTCATTGGCAAGCCGGTTGGTATTATGGTTATTGGAGTTATTTTGTGAGAAGTAGTCAAACCTCGAATTTTAGTTATTCAGGTTTAGGTGCTACAAGCCGTGTATTGACGGATGGTTGTTGGGATGCGTGGAGTTGGAATGGAAATATGAATACATCAGAAGGAACTCAGCCCGGAGATGTCTTTGTCGCAGCGACAATACCCTCTGGAGGTGGAGGGGATGAACCCGAGATCCCGGTGATACACGTAACATCCATTTCTCTCAATAAGTCTTCTTTGCGTTTACAAGCAGGAGCAAATGCAATCCTTGCAGCTAGTATCTCTCCTGTAAACGCTGATAATAAGCAGGTTACTTGGAGTAGTTCCGATACAGGTATAGCAACGGTAGAAGATGGGGTCGTAACAGGTGCCAAGCCCGGTGTGGTGAAAATAACAGCCCGATCGGTAGATGGCGGATATACCGCTGTTTGCGAGGTGACGGTAACGGAGACGGTTACTCCTGAGATCGATTTTGAAGGGACCGGGGCGGTTATCTCATTCCCTAAAGTGGAGGAAGCCACCTCCTATGAGGTTCGTGTCTACAGATATGAGAATGGAAGTTATAAAAAGATAGGCACTTACGTAGCGGATGCGGAAGGCAATATCATTACTGAACTACTGACGAAAGGCTTACGGGCTACTTCCGGCACTATATCCGTCCCACTGAAGAACCTAGGGAGGGATGACGCTTATCGGATAGAGATCCAAGTCATGAATGGCTTGGACGTGATCGATACCTATATGGTAGAAAAATCTTCTGATCCGGTGAGCAATGAGACTATGGCTCCCGTTATCCCAAAGGTTTCCTATCAGAATGGAGCGTTGCGCTTTGAGCATTTAGCCGGATATCAAATCTATTTAATGCAGATAAACGGGAAAATGTTGGAACGTTTTGTGATTCAAGTTCGGGAGGAACTTCATCCAATATCTCTTCCATCCGGGAATTATCTACTGATAGGCGAAAAGGATGGCGATAAAAAGACATTTAAAATTCATATTACTCAATAATTAAATTTATTAACATGAGACGAACACTTTACTTAAGTATGGTCTGTTTGCTATCGGCTCTGTTGGTAGTAGGCCAAACCGGTTCGCGGGATCTGAATCCGATAGAGAAACAGAAATTGCAATTACCTGAATTACCCGGTTCGCAGGCACGAGCCTCGATGCTTCGATCCAATGAAAGCGTGGATTACACGAAAGGTACCTTTATCGTAAACGAAGATTGGTACGGGCACCAAAACAGTTCGGTGAACTTCCTGTCGGATGATGGGACTTGGACATATAACGCGTTCCAAAGAGAGAATCCGGGACATGAATTGGGATGTACGAGCCAGTTCGGTACGATTTATGGGGATTTGTTGTATATCGTGTCCAAGCAATCAAAAGATGGTGCGGCATCTGTAGAGGGAAGTCGCTTAGCGGTAATTGACGCGAAAACGATGCAAGTGAAGAAGGAATTTCAGACGATCAACAGCGCAGGAGCTGATGGACGTTCTTTTTTAGGAGTGGATCTGACGAAAGGTTATATCGGAACGAGTAATGGTATTTATGTTTTTCATACAGGATACGATGAAAAGACCGGAAAATATGATGAAAACCAGATGTCTATCGAGGCCAGCGCAATCGGAGGAACGACGGGAATTTCTTCCAGCGATTTGTATCATTCACAGATTGGAACCATGATCCGTGTTGGAAAATATGTATTTGCGGTACATCAAACGAAAGGATTGTTGGTGATCGATCCGAAAGAAGATAAAGTTATCAATATGATATTGAAGCCCGAGGAGGATAGTAATCATGGCTTGGGCTCTATCGTGCTTTCTAAAGATGGTAATTTATGGGCTAGCGTGACATTCGAGTTAACTGGTACCGGAGCGACAATGCCTTATATGTGGAAAGTGAATCCATATACGTTAACAACGCAAAAGGTAGATATACCAACAACGGATGGTATTGAGGAGATTCCCAACTCTTGGTATGCATGGACCGCCGATGGTTTCTGTGCCAGTACGAAAGAGAATAAGATCTATTGGAAAGGACAAGGCTCCGGTAGTTGGTTCACGGGATATAAGATTTTCTGTTATGACATAGATAAGGATTCTTTTTATCAAGTATTCGACTTTACAAAGCTAGATAAAGGAGATTGGCGTCTTTATGGTACGGGATTCCGTATTGATCCGGTGGATGATAATATGTATTGTTTCCTTTATCATGAATTCTTAAACCCGGAACATGAATTAGCGGTAATTAAAACAGACGGAAGAGGGGATACGAACGGAACAATGGTAGGTCGCTATCCTTATGAGAAAGTGAATTATTGGTTCCCTGCTTTGCCTGTGTTCCCGGATAACATGGCTCCGACAATCACAGACGGTTTACCTAGCGAAATTACGTTTTCCGCTGAAAATACGAAGTATAGTAAATCAATGGATGAGATTATAGAAGATGGTGATAATATGATTTCAGCGGTTGTTACTACGATTGTGAATCCGAATCCGGAACTAATTAGTGCGGAGGTGATAAATAACACGTTGACTATTGCTCCGATCGTGGAGAGTATCCAAGAAGTGAAAGAAATTCAACTTAATTTTGAGTTTAACTCAAATGGTAAGATCGTAAATAAACAAGTTGTCGTAAAGTTGACAACTTCAACAGTAGCTCCTTTTGAGTTTAATGAAAAAGAGGTGACACTGGAAGGAAAAGAAAAAACTTTAACATTGGCTGTTACAGGATTAGCGGAAGAGACAATAGAATGGAGTAGTTCTCATCCTGAAATTGTGAGGGTTTCGGAAGATGGTACTGTCATTGGTGTCACTTATGGTACTGCGATAATTACAGCGAAGAGTAAGATACGCCCGACACTTTCTGCGAAATGTTCTGTTACTGTCAAGCGTCCAGCAATGACATTAAAGGAATCTTCTGTAGAATTATATGTTGGAGAAACAAAAGAAAGAGTGCTGACTCCTGTAGATAATAGAATAGAATTAGGAGAAAAGATAGAGTGGACTTCATCCGATGAAAATATCGTAACGGTGGAAGGAACGGCATATTATGCGAATGTTACTGCTCATTCTGCTGGTGTCGCTGAAATTATTGCGACAATTAAATCGGAAATAACCGGAGAAACTTTGTCTGTAACTAAACGTAAGGTAACGGTAGAAACATTTATACCTGTCGAAAAAATAGAATTGCGATTCGCATCTTCAGGAGAGTTGCTGCCAGAAGATGTCATAACGATGAACCTGAATGACAAGCTACAGCTTTCCGCTATTGTTAGGCCGGACAATGCCAGTTCGAAGGATTTGAAATGGTCTTCTAGTGATGAAACTGTTTTTTCTGTTAGTAATGCAGGAGTGATACAAGCAAAGGGTAGTGGTGAAGTGACTATTACTGTTTCAGCTGCGGGTAGTGATGCTTTAGCTTCGTGTCAACTTTCTTGTTCGTTTGAGTATGAAGGTGCGGCCTTTAAAAATAAGACTGTAAAATATAATTATAATGATGGTGCCGGAGAGTGGTTTTTGGAAATTCCTGTTGTTTTTAAACCAGCTAAGCCTGATTATATTGATATTATAGATGCTAGAGTTGAAGGAGATTTAGCGGATCGTTGGGGATTTGACAGTTTTGACGGTGAGAATTTAGTTTTGAACTGTTATGATGATACTCAAGGGACAGGAACACTTATAGCGACAGTCCAGGACTCGCAGACAGGGGAAACGAGTGAAATCTCTTGTCTTCTGTGTAGTGCAAATGATTTAACTAAGTTCGAATTGGAAAAAAGTTCATTGTTTATGAAAACCGATGAAACTTTTCAGTTAAAACCTCAAATAGAGTGGGGAGACGTAGAACCTGTAAAAGTCTTATATGTTTCATCGGATGAAACGATAGCTTCTGTTGATGATGGAGGATTGGTTACGGCCCATAAAGAAGGGAAAGCAAATATTGAAGTATATCTTGAAAATGGTTTGGCTTCTACAGAATGTCAGATAACTGTTGCAAAAGTTGCTGCTGCCAGATTAACAATTCTTGTACCAGATAGAATTGTGAAAGTGGGACAAAATGAAAGGTTTCAGTTCACCGCAAAAGTTTATCCTGATGATGTTAGTTTCTCTTCGGTAAAATGGAGTGGTTCTACTTATATTGATGAAAATGGTTTATTTCAATGTCGCAATATGTCTAAGCATACAATCATAGCAACATCGGAAGATGGTCAAGCGTCTGACACGTGTATGGTTTATGTACAAGGAGAAATACCTCTAGAATCCTTTAGTGTAGAACCTAAAGATATATTATGGGATATAAATGATGGACAGGTTTATGATTTGCGCTCTAAATTTAAATTTAATTATTATCCAATGAATTCGTCTTGCGCTTCTAGTACAATGCTTCCTGAAGTGGTTATCGAAGATGAGGATATTATTACTTATGTAAAACCGGATCCCTCAGGATTGAACGGAGGTTATAAACCATCAAAGGTTGGGACAACAGGAGTTGTGTTTGAGGCGATAGATGGCGGTTTTAAAGATTCTGTTCAAATCCATGTGACTGATAAGAGCTTAGGGGTTTGGGGTGTGACTTTAGAGTCTTCTCAAAGAGTAGCGGCTATTGGTGAGCATTTCACTTTATCTTATGAAGTACAAACTGATCCAACAAAGCCGGATGTGGAAAAAAGTGTGACATGGACTAGCAGTGATGAAAATGTTGCGACAGTTAATTCTAAAACAGGAGAGATCCAAGCATTAGCTGACGGTGAAACGGCAATTCGAGTGAAGACTGATACTGGTGGGTTTGTTGCGACGTGCACATTGTCAGTGGGAAAGGGTATTATAAAAGTGACAGGTGTTTCTTTAAATCAAGATCGGCTGGAGTTGCTAATAGGGCGTTCTGCTCAATTAATAGCGACAGTTCTTCCGGAAAATGCTAAAACAAAAACTGTAAACTGGTCAAGTGATAATCGATTGGTTGCGGAAGTCGATGAAGATGGCAATGTTTCCGCATATGAGGAAGGAACTGCTACGATCACGGTAACAACCCTTGATGGAGGCTATACAGCTACTTGTAAAGTGATTGTTTCTGCGGAACTGGAAAAACCGGGGGCAAATGTTACGGGTGTTAGCCTAAATGCGTCTTCTTTGTCTTTGAATAAAGGTGAGGAGGCTGTATTAGCAGCGGTGGTATCTCCATCCAATGCGATTAATAAATCAGTAACTTGGAGTTCTTCGGATGCCACGGTAGCCACAGTAACTAACGACGGTACGGTTAAGGCCGGTATCGCCGGTGTAGCTACAATTACGGTGACAACAGATGAAGGTGGTTATACCGCTACTTGTGAAGTAACGGTAATAGATCCGAATTTGGAAAATCCCGTGGTTGAAGTAAAAGATTCCACGGCTATATTAACATTTCCGAAAGTTCCGGAGGCTACTTTCTACGAGGTGTTTATTTATAAGTACGTAAATGGGATACCTGTATTATTTGGTGTTTACACGGTTGATGCAGAGGGTAATATCCTTACTGGCTTGATGAGTGAGCTTCGTTCTGGGGAACAAGAAAAGATCAAGGTCTCTATTCCTGAATTAGATGGAAGTTCAGAATATATCGTAAAAGTTACAGCTATCAAGGAAGGTGATGGTAGGCAAGAGATATTAGGAACATTCTATAGTGAGCCATTCTCCACATCCGGTCCGGTGGGTAATGAGGCTATCGGTGTTGGTGAAGCGATGATTTATTACTATGAAGGTCGATTGCATTTGAATAATCTGGAAGGTTATTCTTGCTATATTGTAAATATGAATGGCGCTATATTGGATCTTTTTAAGATATCGGGAATTAACGAGTCTCATCCAATCCAATATTCAAGAGGTGCTTATATTATAGTAGTGGTAAAAGATAATGATCGGATGAGCAAGACGATCGTTGTTAAATAAATAATGTATTAACAAATTAAACATTGATGAGCATGAAAAAGCTTTATCTTTTTCTCGCATTAATCTTAATGGCGGGAAGTATCAGCGCACAGCGTATGGTACAAGGTGTGTTACGTTCGGATTTACCGGCGGAAAAACAGAAAGCGGCTTTGATGTCCGCAAGGAGTAACCGTACTTTTTCTTTTGACAGTATTGATTTCTGGGTAGGTGATGGTGAAAACCGTGCGGCTATAGTTTTGACTTGGCATGACACTGATAAAACCGTACCCGATAATATGGTATGGGGATATCGATGGTCTGCTGATGTAGATACCATTTCTGGATTGAGCCTATTTGAGTCTGTGATGAAAGCTGATCCCCGTTTGGTTGGATTGGTTCAATATACAGGTTCAATGGGTTATACGATTAATGGCATTGGATACTGTGAACCAAGAGCGACTTCAATGCAAATATCTTTTCAGTTAGACAGCGCTAAAGCTCATGTTAGTTATACTTATCCAGATAATGCGGCAACACTTGCAAGAACTGCTATAAACCAAGGAAAATCATCAGGTGTTATTTATCATCCATTTGGTTCAAATGGAACAAGTTATCCTGCTTATGATTATGACTATTGGGTGGCTACGGCTACGGCAACTAACCACTGGTTCGCTGGTTGGTATTCCGGTTATTGGAGTTATTTCGTTCGTGATTCCTATACTCAAGATTTCTCTTATTCCGGATACGGGGCATCAAGCCGAAAAGTCCAGAATGGTACTTGGGATGCTTGGAGCTGGAATAGTTTTATGGGAACGACATCGGGAACAGAACCGGGTGATAATTTAGTAGCGGCAACTCCTATCATTTGGCTTAATAAGAAAGCTATTTCTTTGAGTGGAAGTGGAACCTATCAATTAGTTGCGTCTGTACAATCTGCTTATGCTTCTTTAACGGGTGCGGTATGGTCTTCTAAGAATACTGCTGTTGCGACAGTTGATCAAACGGGTAAAGTTACGGCTGTAGCTCCGGGTACAACTGAAATCAAATTAATTACAGCTAATGGTAAATATAACACGTACTGTAAAGTAACCGTAACCGGTACAGCCACGAAATCAGCGGCCGCAACCGCAAACATCTCTTATTCCGACAATACCTTGCATGTAAAAGATCTAGCCGGTTATACCGGTTACATCACGAACACCGCAGGTTCTGTAGTATCTACTTATGCGATCACCTCTTCTGATGACGTGAAAACAGTAAACTTGAATAAAGGTGTTTATGGCTTTACAGCGGTAAAAGGTACAGAGAAAGTCTCTGTTAAGTTTGTCGTGAAGTAAATCATCTCTTGATTTCGCTAGAGCGCTCTCTCTTACTCATGAGAGTACTCTAGCGTTACAGATTCCGTGAAAGATGTATGATCTTACGGCGATAAGATTATACATCTTACAACGGTAAGATCATACATCTTATAATGGTAAGATCATATATCTTTTTATCGGACTACAAGCTAGCTTCTTTTGGGTTAATTTGCGTTCCTTGCGACGATCCCGGAGTATATCACCATAATACCATGCCATTGTTTTTTCATTGAAAGCTTCACGTGTAGCTGTACTGTGTTCCCTGTATTATAATGTATGTAGTTGCTGATTTTTTTATTTCTTTACAAGAAAATTTTCTTTTCATATGATCGAATATAAAAGCTACGATTATACAAGAACCATCCCTGTGGATGATTATATCTTACGTTATCGGGATGAGCGGCGTTTCATGGCCTATTGCCGGGAGTGTCGTAGGTATGGAAACAGTTGGAGTTGTCCGCCTTTTAATGATTCGGAGGACTATTTATCCGGGTTTCGGAATCTATTGATTGTTTGTACGCGGATTACTCCTGTCGTATTGGATGTACCGGATGCGGTGGAAGCGGGGCAAGAGTTGATGCACCGGGAAAGGAGCCGATTGGATAAACGTCTTCTTGCGTTGGAGGAGGAATATAATGGACGGGCGTTTTATGCCGGTAGTTGTATCCTTTGCCCTTGGGAAGAGTGTGCACGTAGATCTGGTAAGGCTTGCCGCTACCCCTCGCGGATTCGTCGTTCCCTTGAAGCCTGTGGGTTCGATCTGGGACGTACTACCTCGGAGTTGTTCGGTATAGAGATGAAGTGGTCCGAGAATCGGAATTTGCCGGAATATTTACTTCTGGTTAGTGGATTCTTATCTGATAGGGAAACCCCGATTTGGTAAGTTAACTTACTTCGTCGATGGAGTTAACTTACTTCGTCGATGGAGTTAACTTACTTTACCGATGAAGTTAACTCCGTGAAATGGAGGAGTGGTACGGCTAGGCTTTATTTATTCGGTAACCTCCCAGCATTTCCATCCTTTATTGGCGCAGATATATACAATGTACGAGCGTACATTATATATAGGGAATTTCAGTTTGGTATCCTTGGCGTAAGCACGTACTTGCGCCACGTCCTCGGGGCGAGGATCGTTTAGCGCCAGCATGTGTTCGGCCTCTTTCGCCTTGAAATACTTGAATTCCACGATGCGATCGTCTTTGTAATAATCCGTGCCGGGTATGCCGGTCATCTCGAAATCGGAGCGGCCCGCCGAGTTGTTCTGTTCGATGGCGAACGTATAGTAACTACTCAAGTAGCGTGAGCAAAGCTCGAAGAAGGAGCAACGGATGAAGTTCTCGTTGATCTTGTCGAATACCTGCGCCGGGAACTGCCCGAGATACTGCTCGAAGTAGTTTTGTACCAACGGTTCGAAACGGCGGTCTTCCGTGAAGCGTTCGTAGGTGGGTACATAACGGGGAGCGCCACCTTCTATATGGTTCATCTCGTTGTAATAGTCCATGTAGATGCTGCGCATCGTGAGGTTGGGTAACACCATACGGTAATTATTCCTCAGCGTGGTCATGCCCAGATAGAAGAGGCTGACCGGATAGAAGTTCTTATCGAAGAATTTCTTCTTGTTGAACTTACTGGATAGGTCGGCGATGTTGTAAGATAACTCATCATTGATAACCAAAGCATCAAGCATTTCTTTTGCGTTTTCCATGGATAGGGTCAGACGACGGATCCAGCTGATATCGGTACGCAGGTTCTCATCGACCAGTTCAGAGGGGATAAAGCCATTCAGCGCCGCGAAGTTCTTAAAGAAATAAGTCAATATCGTAGAGTTGAACAAAGGCTCGGCTCCCGGACGGAAACGATAACCATCATAATTATTTACGATGAGTTGCCAAAGCTCCTCAAAGGAGTCTTGCCCCATACCATATTTGTCGATGACATACCTTAGGTAAGCGTTGGCCTCCTCATAGGTAAATCCCAGCATATTTAGGAAGCGTGGCTGCAAGGTGAGGATCTCCGCTATATTGTACCCGCTCGTCAGGTCGTCCATCGTTACGGGAAGGACACCCGTGCAGAAACAAGTTCGGATACTGCCTTCGCCAATACCTTTCTTTATTACCTTGAAGAAGGTACGCAGGAAGCTGTCCTTCGTGGTTACTTGCTCATAGAGCGGATCCTTATAGGCGGTTAATAATTGATTGGTGAAATTATCATATTCGTCTATCAATATGTAAACCTTCGGGAGGTCATGCTCACGGGCATACCCCAAGGCCTCTTCCAGCATTTGGGAGGCATTGCCTTTGGTGGTAAACTGGAAGTCTTGGAATAAGTCCCGGTTGTGTGTCACCATGATCTCCACGGGAGAGCAATTCAAGCGGTTGAAATTCCGCTCCAACCCCTCCATGTCATCTGCCATGGCCATAGCGGAGAAATCATAGCGTACGATCATGTAGCGGCTATGTTCCTCCGTCGGGTGTTCCCCGATCCAAGTGCCGCCGAACAATTCCTCGAAACGATCGGCCTTGGTGCGATCGTAGTAACAGGCAAGAGTGGATACGAGTAGGCTTTTCCCGAAACGACGGGGACGCAGGAAGACCGGGGCGTTGTAGTTCTCCAATCCGGGGATAAAGCTCGTTTTATCCACATAATAGAACTTACGCTCCCGTAAATCTATAAAATCCGCTACCGCATAAGGAATCGTTATTCGTTCCATGACATTTCTTTTTTCGTATATTACACAATACTACAAATATATAAAAATTCCTTATGCGATGAGATTTCCTGGACTTATGTTTTCCGGAAAGGGTATTGTTTCTGCCGATGGCGAATAACCCAAATGTAAAAACCAGTGAAATAGAGAAACGGTACGGCTAGGCTTATGAGGATCCATAGGATTCTGGAGAAGTGCCCGAGGAAAGTGCCGAAGTGGACAAAGTACATGGAGCGGACAAGCTTCTCGGCGGCCGGTTTGTCTTTCCATAGGTTTGTGGCGACGACCTTTCCGGTGATAGGATGGATGTAGATATGGTTGCTTCCCGTTCTTTCGAAGTCCCCTTCCTGATACATCCGTACGGAGAAGACAGACGTGTTGTCTTTCGGGAAGAAGATCATTGTCGGGGTTCCCTCTTTGAACTCTTCTTGGGCGGTCGCTAAAACGGAATCCAATGATACCCAATCACCTGTGTATTTATCTGTTTTTGGTGCCGGTGCGACTGCTTTTCCTGCGGATATGGATTCAAAGAAAGATTGATATTCTTTCTTGAACCCGAAATAAGAGCCGGTAAAAGCGATGACCAGCAAAAAGAGGGATGTACATATACCTATGATGGAATGCGACTTGAAAAGCTTGGCTCTCAAGCCCATCTTTCGGTGCACGGAGAAGATACGACGCTTGGGTAATAATAGAAAGCCGGAGAGAGTTAGGAAAATCAACAGGAATCCCGATAAGGCGACGATGGTCGCTCCTTGCTTTTTCAATAGCAGGTTCACGTGAAAGTCGTATAACCATTGAAAAACCTTATGCCGGTATCTGTCCACTCCCGTAACTTCCCCTGTATAGGGATTGACATAGATCTGGATACGGCCTTTCTCATCCGGGAATGTAGTACGGAAACTGTAGGCGCAATCCTCGCCTCCGTATAAGACCATATTATTGATCTTAGCTTGTGGATATTCGTGCCTTACGTTCTCTAGCAAAGTTTGCGGCGACACGGTTCGGGAGGCTGGCTTGACAAAAGCGATATCCTTGACAGATAGTTTTTCAAGTTCCGGCTTGTACACGATCGCTGTGCCGGAGAGGCATATTAGGGTTATTATTAGCCCTAATATGAGTCCGGTGTATAAATGTAACTTTACTATGATCTTTCTAATGATCGAATTATGCGACATGTCTTGTGCCTTTTTTAGAAGTTGACCGCTAGCATAACCATCAGCGTCCTGGCCGAGCCGGGGAATAAAAGATAGTTCCCTTGGGATCCGGTATAATATTCTTGGTTGAATACGTTTTTCAAGTTCGCCGAGATCTTGTAGAAACTGCGCTTGTAAGCCACGAAACAGTCAACCAGATGATAGGCGTCCAGATCGATCGTATGTGCCATGTTTCCGTAGGATTTACCTTGGAAGTACCAACCACCGCCGAAAGATAAGCCTTTAACCGGGCCTTTACGGATTAGGTAGGAGGTCCATAGGTTGAACTGGCTTGGTGAGATATTGGCCAGTTGCGTACCTACGGGATAGGTCTCGTCGTTCGTTTTCGTTACCTCGGCATGCGTATATGCGTAATTGAAGGCTACGCTCCAACTGGGAGTGATCTCTCCGTTTACCGAAAACTCTATACCTTTGCTGGTCTGCTTGCCGATCAGTATCTTATATTCCTCGTCTTCTGGGTCTATCGTCGGCAAGTTGGTCTTCGACAAGGTATAGAAGGCTAGGCCGGTGCTCAAGCGATCGTTGAAGAATGATTTCTTGACTCCCGCTTCCCATTGTTTAGAGGTAATCGGGTCGAATGCCTCGCCATCCTTCGTTTGCCCGGATTGAGGGACAAAAGACTGACTGTAGGTAGCATATAGGCTCAAGTCGGGCATGGGCAGATAAACAAGACCCACACGAGGCGAGATGGCAAAGTTGTTTTCATCCGTTTTTTTATCCTTAATATAATTATCTTGTTTATCGTTCACCCAGTCCGCACGGGCACCAAGCAATAACTTCCATTGATCGGAAAAGCTTACTTGGTCTTGTAGATAGATTGCGTAGGTACGTTGGGTGATACGTAAGTCTGTACTCTGTTCCATCTCGAAATCAACTGGTTCTTCGGAATATTCCGGATGAACATAACTAATCGGGGTGTACATATTCCCTTTTACTTTCCTTCGGTTGGTAAGCCATCCGTATTCCAAGCCCGCTATTACTTTATGCTGGATGAAGCCCGTCTTGAAGCTGCCGTTCAATTCCTCCAATACATTGGTATAATTGATTTTTGCGTCCCAATGTGCCAAACGGCGGGTAATCGTGCTGTCCTTCTGAGGGGTTTTCATCTGGAAATACAGACGATCCTCATGCGTGAAATATTGGCGGGCGGAACTTCTGAATGACCAGTTCTGGTTGAAACGGTGGGTCAACTGGAAACCAACGCTATTATTGGTAAACTTGCCATAGGCCCACGGTTCGCCAAGGAATGTCTTGAATCCGTTATCTATCACCTCATTGTTGATATGCAAAACGCCCGGATCCTGTGTCCTTTTATCCCGGAAGATATCGGCATCGATATTAAGGGTGGTCTTGCGTCCTAAGTCAATGTCGATGACTGGGGTGATGTCGTATCGTTTGCTGTTTTGCGGTTTCCTGAATTTGTCGGCATCTTCATACATTCCGTTCAAGCGGTAACGGATGGTCTTTTTGGTGTTCAGCGGGCCGGAAATGTCGATAGAGGCTTGCTTATAGTCGTAACTGCCGTATCTGATCGTAGCGCCATACCGGGGCGTATATAAGGTCGGCTTGGTGATAAAGTTGATGATACCTCCGGGCTCTACCGCTCCATAAAGGACAGATGCCGGGCCTTTGAGGATCTCTATACGCTCGATACTGGATAGCGCGTCGTTCGAGAACTTTAGGTATCGTACCCCGTTCCTGAAATAGTTACGGGAGTTCGTCATGGAGAAACCACGGGAAGAGAAGACCTCGTTGATGTTGGAAGCCTCGCCGGAAGGTCCGCCTTTCACGCCGCCCAGGTTCCTTACGGCCTCGGTCATGGTGGTAGCCTGTTGGTCTTCCAATAATTTCCGGGTCGCTATGCCTACGGTTCCGGGTATTTCCATCACGGGGATATCCATACGGGTAGCCGAATTAGCGATGTCGGAGTTATAACTCTGTGGTTTTGCCCCGACGATATCTACCTCGGGTAATCCTAATAGTTTGTAAGATAACTGAATCTCCATCTCGTAATTTCCTTCTCCCGCGGGAATATCCCGGATCGCCGAGACGGTGTTGTAACTGTTGGTGATTAGTACGTGGTCCTTCGTGTCCTTTAGTGATAAGGAGAAATACCCATCCGTATCTGAAATAACCCGTATATCCGTACCCTTAATGTAAATGACAATGTTTGCCATCGCCTTGTTGTCTTCATCTACGACCGTACCGGATATGACTCTGGAACTTCCCTCGGATGGCCTACTTTGAGCGACCGTCCGGGTGCCACACAAAACAATCCCGCTAACAATTAGCAGGAACAAATAAAAGTGTCTCATAATGTATAAAAATTAATTACGCAGTTTACATCTCTAATGTAATCGTTCCACTAGTTCCCCAAATCCCGGGAGAATCTATTTCTTTTTTTATCTGGCAGGTTTCCTGACTAACCCGGAAAGCGACCTTCCCATCTTTAGAAAAGACAGTGGCATGAAGAAGCTTTCCTCTTTACGGGTTTTACAGTAGCGGGCTCTGTTCCGGAATCTAACCGAAATTCCCTTTTATAGACTTGCAGAATGCAACGTCTATCACCAAGACATCACAAAAGTATAGTATTGATAGGGCTTTTTTTAATGAAATATGTTAAATATATTGAACGTGTTAAACAATTTGGCATATCCTTATGCGATAGTTTTTCCCGGACTAATCTTTATGGAAAAGTTTTTTCACCATTCAATGAACTTTCCTCTTTCCCGGCGCTTTTCCAGTTCCTCTTGTAAATGTCGTTGGCGATCTTTGGCGATGTAACGACGGGCGAAGATGTTCGGGACAGCTACACCGAGTGAGATACAAAGAATGATGAGTGCGGAATTGATCCCGTTGAAGAATGCGTTTGTGACCTCACCGACTACTCCATGCAGGTTTATAAATGCCAGTAATGAGCGATACATGAGTACTCCCGGAATCATAGGAATGACAGATGGAATCGTCAATACGTGATTGGGAACATGGCACCAATGAACCGCTTTTACGGCAAGGAGGCTGACTACGAAGCTTCCCATAAACGAGCCGATCACAGGACCATAACCTAATTCGAAGTTCACAAAGTTACGGGTACATACCGCAATGATACCTCCTACGGCTACCACCCATAATAATCGGCGTTGAATATTGAATATCATGGAGAAGCCTATGGCGGAGATAGCTGCCGCTAATGCATATATGTAGTACGGGTCATGTGGAACCATATTTAATTCACTGAACTTATGATCTATCTCGACATCATTCATGACAAGTACCCGCATGGCGAATGCGATACCGAAAGTCATGGCGGCTACCATCATGACCGTATTGGAGGCCCGGGTGATGCCGACAAGCAAATGATTGTCTAGCATATCATCCACGAAGTTAATCAAGGGTACGCCCGGCACGATAAATAAAGCGCAGGCTAATAATGGATGATAAGGAGTGTCGGATAGCCCGGAGAAGGAGGATGCGTATGCCAAGCAGGTGGATACGAAAGCGGCCGCGGCGATACTCATATATACGTTAAGTCCAGCCTCGACACAGCGGGCCCGTACCCTAAACCCGACGAAAGCGCAAATGGAAGCGAATAGGAATGCCATCCAGTCGCATCCGAATAGCTTACAGAATCCTCCGCATGCGAATCCCGCTCCGATAGCTACGATATAAGGGGTATAATTCCGGGGTTGGTGAACGATCTTCTCCAGTTCTTCCTCATATTTATCCAAGGAATAATCTTGCTCGATCGCCCGCCATGAAAGCTTGCTTACCTGTGAGATTGTCGTCATGTTAATGCCATGCTTCTCGCATTTCTGGAATTTGGAGAATGAGTTTCGCTCATCGCTTACGTTTACCATGATCATGGTCCACCGGATATCGATATGCAACTTCTCCTCGGGGATCCCCATAAAGGCGGCAACTCGTTTCATGTTTCGCTCGATACGATTCGTGTCGGCGGCGCTTTCCATCAACAACTTTCCTGTACGGAGCAAAAGATCCAGTTTGCGCCGTAACAACAATACTTCCTTGTCTGTCATCATTTTCTTTTTGTTCTTATATTGTCTGTGTATCCTATGTCCTAACCCACGAGGACATGAATCTGAAATGAATGGCAGGTCTTCTGACTAGCTCCCATCCTAATGCCTTCCCGACCCTATCGCGTCAGTGGCGAAAGTAGTATTAGAATGTTCAACAGAGCTTCACAGCAGCGGGACTGTCCCGGATTCTCACCGGATTCCCTTTTAATCCGTACGCCCGAATAGGCACTACGGAACCAATTCGGGCGCAAATGTACGGAATTTTTTTTATATTTACTTCTTAATCATCCGTAGAGACTCTGTCTTTCCTCCGGTTATGATACGGATGAAATAGAGGCCTTGGGATAGATCGCTTACGTTGATGGATTCTCCGGGATTGATCGTGGATTTCCGGACCATTGTTCCGCGAGATGTATAGATCTCTATCTTCGCCGGGGTATCGATATTGATTTGTATCGAGTTAACCGCCGGGTTCGGATAGATTTTCAAGGTCGGCTGCGAGACCTCTTCTATGCTTGTCGGTGCTTCTTCGGTTGTTACGACCATGTTCTTGGTGACGATCTTTCCGTTCGAGTTGAAGCGGACGGTTATTGTAGCCTTCTGATATTCCTTGATATCTGAGGTCGTACTGATGATTAAGGAGTCATTACGAACGATCGCGTTAATCGGGCTGGAGGGAGTAACGGATGAGACTGATTTTACGATGGCGGCATCCATATTGTCCTCATCGGTCACCATATTGCCTAAAGCGAGTTTATAGACTGGCTTTTCCTCGGTTAATACGATAGAGGAAGGGAAACCGGAAGATACTACCGGTGCGGCGTTATCCGGGAAAACCGGGATAGCCGGGAACCAATAGTTGACGATCATCGAATATTCTTGTACCACTTCGCCTTTGTTATTTATACGAGCTAACATGTGCGTAGGATCTTGGAACTCATGATACAAGAAGGTGTATAGCTCGTCGGTTTTTGGGTTAAGGCGAAATCCGGTTCCGTACAAGCGCCAATCCCAGTCCTGTTTTCGGAGGTCGATTAGCTGGAAGAATTGTTTCTTGTCAATATCATACCCACAGATTTGATACCCCGTGAACCAACTGCCTTCTTTCGGTTGTCCGTTCCAGTAAATCTTATTTTCTTTGGCACTGGCGCAGAAACCGTCGGCGGTCCATGCGTACCAAGAGTTTGGAACGACACCGATGGTCTCGCTTAACGGGATCTTTACCGTGTCCACCTTAAAGGTATAGGGGTTCAAGTTCAGCATATATTCCAAGGCGGAACCATCCCCGGCCGTATTCTGGGTCATGCTGATCCAGAGCGTACCATCCTTGGATTGAACGATAGAGCCGAAACCTCGTTGAATCTCCTTCTCTAGCCCTTTTACAGTCTCTTTCTCGATCGGGGCGGCGATGGTACGGATAATTTTATCGGTTTTCGGATCTATTATTAATAAACCATATTGTTGATGGACGGCAAAGACAAGGTCGTTAGCACGTACCATGGTACCGATCTGGGCATAATACAACTCACCGTATCCATCGGCGTTCGGATTTCCGGAACCTTCTATTTGTTTGCCGATCGCCATCTTATCGCTATCGTAGATCCAGATACCGTTGCTGGTTCCTATATAGCCTTTGTGCTCGTCTACCGGAAGATAGGAACGGCCGTCGGCTATGGATTTGCCCTCGGCGTTTTGGGCGATATACTTGAATTCCTTGATCACCTTCATGGTCTTGGCATCGCATACGGCAAACCGGCTTCCGGTGATTTTTGCCCCGGGATCTCGTTCTTGCTTAGAGACTAGGTAGAACTTATCGCCATAGATCGTACCGAATTGCGTGGTACATCCTAACTCATGCCCCGGATTCTCGGTCTGGAAGACACGATAGTGCCATTCTCCATCTTGAGTAAGGAAATTGACGGTACTGTTCTGATGGCCGTACCAATCCTCGTTTACGATAAATGTACCTTGACTGTAATCCATATCCGTGGAACGCAGGATGGAAGATTGTGACGGTACATCCCTCATTTGGACCCGATCGATGCCGGCGGCGATCCATGAGGTATTGCCTTGGGCCATTAGGCCGCTCGTGGCGAACGTACAGAGAAGTAAGGTAATCGTCTTTTTCATAAGCCTTTTATTTTTAAGATTGCTTGATCGTATTGTAATTTCATTTGTTCGCTTACCGGATCGGGTACGATGATGGAAGGGGTGGCGATGTGTAAATCCTGCGCACGGATAATCTCCGTCGAGGTCTCTCCGATCCAACCGCAATATTGGTTTACCGCCGTGTATACCTTGATAAAGTCCACGCCGGGTAATTCCACCTTATTGCCTTCCGCGTCCACGGCCCATTCGATATCGAAGCTGTTCAGATCCTTGTAATCGTTCGGATGGTTATCCACGTATCCCCATGGATACGAATAGAGTACGTAGTATTTACCCGTATCACTCTCGTCCGTAGCGTTATCCTTTAACCGGGTACCGGAGAAAGTCAAGGAATTCTCTTCAATCCATTTCGGATAATAACTTTGCGTATGATATATATTTTTCGCTATATAACCGGTATTGCCTTGATTATCTTTCCATGGTACATAAGTAGCGTCACTCCATTGCTGGCCCATGTCTGGCTCGGGGATCTTGTTGGGATCTGGACGATCATAGGTAATGCGATAATTCTTGATGGTTTCCGGTTTATAGTATTCACTACCGGCCAGTTCGTACCATTCATCGTCCAGTAAGCCGTTCAGGTTCGTGTCGAAAGAGACCATGACAATACCGGGCTCGCAGCTGCCTCCCTTTTTCTCTTGATATTCCGGCAGGTCGGAATAGAAAGAGTTCCCAAGGATCATAAAGTCCTTCTTCCCTTTGACGTTGATGACCGTATGGTCGAAGCCGAAGATAACGTATCCTCCGTATCCTCCGAGGGAGATCATCACGTCATTCGTACCGGAGATATTCTCCTCTACCTTTTTCAGGATGGTTTCTTTCGTATCGCCTTCCTCGTATTCGGGCATCGTATTGACGAACTGACCCGGTGCGGGACAAAAGTCGTATACCTTGGATAGGTAAGGACTGTACTCTATATCCTCCTGCATCACCTCGAAACGAAAATCGTGCTTATAGGGGGTCTCCTTATCGATGATCTCGAAGGTCATCTGATAGGTGCCCGTATCTTTCGCAAGGAAGATATAAGAACGTTCGGTAGATACGAGAGAGTCCGTCCCGTTCCGGTGCAGTGTCCACCGATACTCGTCGCCGGTAAAGGCCGGGCTGAGTAGATAGGTTTTCATGCGGGGCAGATAATAGACATCATCGATACCCAAGCTAACCATCTGTATCTTGTCTTGGGTACAGGATAGAAATGCTAGGAAACCTGAAATGAATAGATATAAAACTTGTCTCATAACGCTGTTCTATTTATAAAGGAAAACCATATGGGCGGGGATATCCCCGGTACGTACGCCCCATTTTCGTATCCCGTTCTTATCGTAGCAATAGAGGGTCCCGCTGGATACGTAATTCTTGGCATCGGTGACGAAGATGTCTTTCGTATAGGGATGGACCATGATCCCGTATGGGATACGAATGTCTTTCTCGCTACCGTCGGTGATAAAGTTCGTGCTGATCACCTCTTTGGTACGGACATCTATGATTCCGTACGAGATGCTGTTACTCTGCGTATTCACGTTCCATTCCGTACTGTAATAGAAGAGGGAATCTCCGCTGATGCAAAGGTTGGAGCAAGGGATATTCAGGGTATCGGTAACCACCATCTCATTATATCCTTTTCGCTTTTCCAGTACATACAGGTTGGAATGTACCGTATCGTAATCTCCCCGAGAAGTTACCCATAATTTACCGTATTTATCCGCACGGATACGGTGCAGATTGATCCCTACCGGAATCTTTTGGACTTGCTTGAAACGGTTTAGTTCGATGACGGAAACCGTATTGTCGTACTCCGGGGCACGATAGCCTCCGGAATTCACTACGTAGATATATTCACCCAAAATCTCTAATTCATCCGGCTGGTAGCCGACAATGACTTTAGCGTCTATTTTCAGGCTGGTCGTGTCTACCCGATATACGGCTCCTTGTGGAGCATTCGGGTCGATTTGCACGGGGCCGACATAAGAGGTTACATAGGCGTTTCCCCGGTAAAAACGGATGTACCGGCAGTTAGGAATGTCTATTTGCGTGATCCGCTCACAAGTCCGGGCGTCCAATACTTCTACTTTATGGGAACAATTGACTACAACATATAGCTTACTTCCGTAAATCTGGATATCATTGCCTACATCGCCCAACTCCTTGACCACGTTTGGGTTCCGTTCCGAGTAGAGGTTACGGATATAATAACCGTTCACGTAATCCAGATAATCCAGCGTACATTTATTGCTTCCCATATTCCCCTCGTTCACTAAATACATCCCTTGAGGATTCGCCTCGGGGTGGATACCATCGGAGACCAGCTCGTATTCCGATGGAACTACGATCTCGATCTTACGGCAGGATGAAAAAGCGCAACCGATCAGGATACCTATTATATATAATGTATGTCTTTTCATATCTCGATCGTTAAAGACACTTTGTAATTTCGTTTCGGCATCGGATAATTCAGGATCACGTCGTAGTCTTGGCTTAACAGGTTGTTTACCTCTACGGCAGCCTTGATAAGTCCGAATTTGAATTTCAAATCTTTCGACAAGGAGATGTCGCTGGTGTACCACGGTTGCGTATAATTGTATTTGATATTTTCCTGCTGGTTATACCGCTCTCCCACATATATGAAACTATAGTTGAGGTTCCATCCCTTGAAAGAGGCTTGTGCGATGGCGGAGCCGCTATGCCAAGGGATATAAGGGATTTGATCTCCGTAATAGGTATCCGAGGGATCCGTGAAGTCTTGGGCCTTTTGATAGGTGTATTGTACGCGTAGCGTGACGAACAAATCTTTTACCGGATTGACGGTCGTTTCCGTACTGACATCTATACCTTTGATTTCTACCTTACCCAAATTCAGCATCGTCCAACGGAACTGCTGGCCTTTGGGGTAAGCGATGATCTTGTCTTTCACCTTGTTGTAATAACCATCCGCCTGTATCTTGAAGCGATAGAAAAGATGGTTCTCCCATGTTTTCGTGTAAGCGAAGCCGGCATCATATTGGGTTACGTATTCCGGGTTTAATTTGGAGTTTCCCATATCGGCGTAATACAAATCGTTGAAGGTGGGCATGCGGAAGATCCGTTTATAGAAAGCGCGTACATTAAAGTCTTGTTTCTCGAACGGCTTATAGGAGGCGAACACGGCGGGTGTGAGGATTTGCCGGGCTTCCGGTGCGGGGCCTTCTTCTACACGGTCGTTGATAAAAGTCGCCAGTCCGCTGGCCTGTAATTTTACTTTTCCTAACCGGAGCGCCGTAGCGACCGAAAGGAGGTTGGTGAAGCGTTCCGGGTAAACGAATCCATACATATCGGCGTTCATCTTGTTCCATTGCAAGTCGTAAGAAGCAGAGACATCCCAGTTCGAGAGGATGGAGTAGACATTAGCGGAAGATAGGTAAATCTCCCGTTGCTTATACAGGTTATCTACATGAATCAGCTTGTCGTCGTTGTTCACATAATGCGTACGGTAGAAAGCGTATTTCGCATTGACCTGTGTCTTGAATTTACTATTGATTTCTTTGATATAGGAGCCTTGCATGAAAGAGTTCGTATCCCATACTCGTTCGCCGCGTCGCCATACGTTGTTTACGATAGCCCCCGGGATACCTCGTTCGGAATTGTAGTTGTAGAACTTAAGATTCCAAGTACCGTCGCTCATCTTGCCATACAATCCGGCCTCTAGGCGGGTGGCGTTGATATCCCCGTTTTCCCGGACGGCGGTCGTATCGTAAGCGATCTCTCCGGCAGGGTTGATACGGCGGTAACGAAATTTGTATTTACCGCTTCCGCTTAACCATTCGGCGCTGAAAGAGGCGGCTACGTTTTCTGATATCTTATATTCGAACAGGGCCGAGGGATTGATAACGTCGAAGGAACCGACTTTCATCGTGGCACGGATATTCGTTGTTTTTCCTTCTTCGAAACGAGGACGACGAGAACGCAGATAAAGCGTACCGGCCGCACCGAAATCTTTCGCGGATTGGAAGATATCGCTCTTCTGGCCATTGTATAAAGAAATCTCCTCGATATTGTCTAAGGAATACATTCCGAGGTCTACTTGTCCGTTTTGCGCGTTGCTTAATTCGATACCGTCGTAGAAAACACCCATATGGTTCGTTCCCATGCTTCGGATGTTTACGGTCTTGATACCTCCTACGCCCCCATAGTCTTTCAATTGGACGCCCGAGAAGTAGCGCAAAGCATCCGCTACCGTGTGGCTGTTCAAATTTTGTAATTCTTTCCCCGATAGTTTTTGGGAAGGAATTACCTCTTTAAAGCTGAAACTCCGGGCCGTGACCGTAACTTCGTCCAAGTGTTGGATAGAGTCGAGTTTGCTTTGTCCATGGGACATACCTATCGCCAGCATCGATAATACGCAAGCGAGGTATCCCTTTCTAGCAAAGGATAACACCATTATTTAAAACCTGTTTAGAAAATGATTCGTACCAAGCCGCTCTGTCCTCGCGAACGACTTCTCCCTAACTGGCAGGTCTTCTGACTGACTCCCATCCCGAAAGCCTTCCCGATATATATCCTTATATACCAGTGGCGAAAGTGTTTCCGGAATGTTTGAAATAGAGCTTCACAGCAACGGGACTGTTCAGGAATTACACCTGATTCCCATTTAATCCGTAACCCCGGTTGGGTGAAACGGAACCAATTCGGGACAAAGGTATGAAATCTTGTTAATATCCGGGCTATAATTGGAGAATTTCCTTAAATGAAAGGGTTGTACTTGTATGTTACGATTTCCTTTTTATTTAAAGAAGCTTGTACGTCAATTAACCGTTGGTTGCTGCTTCCCCGGAATAAAAGGCTCTCATCCCGAAGGGTTTGTTTGTAGCGGCCATCTACCAATACGTCGATATAGGATAATAAGGCGGCTTGTGCCGGGTTCTTTATCAGGTCCTCGAATTTATATCCCGTGTAGCACCAGATCGTCTTTTGGCTTTTTTCCTTGATCGCCTTGGCTACCTCGGTGAAGCCTTCCGGCTGGAACATGGGATCTCCACCACTGAAGGTGACGTTGGCGAACTCGTCAGCCAGCACTTTCTCCACGATCTCTTCCGTTCTTACTTTCTTTCCTTTATGGATGTCCCATGATTCGGGGTTGTGGCAACCCGGGCATTTGTTCGGGCAACCCGCCGCATAGATGGCGGTCCGGAATCCCGGACCGTCTACGGTGGTATCTTCGATGATATCTATGATAGACAACATGGTAATTGAAAATTGACAATTGACAATTGAAAATTAGTTGTGGGTGATGCGGTCGTTCAGCTCGGATAGCTTGGCGTTGTTCCAACGGTCGGTGGTTCCTACCAAGTAACCGGTGATGCGTTGAAGTTTGTCCAAGTGTTTGCTGCCGCATTTTGGGCAGGCTTCCAGATTCGGGGTGGAGTTCTCGTAGCCACAATCCAGACAACGGTTACGATTATGGTTTACGGAACCGTATCCGATATTGTATTTATCCATCATATCCACGACACGCATGATCGCTTCGGGGTTATGGGTAGCGTCGCCATCCATCTCTACGTAAAAGATATGGCCGCCACGAGTCAAATCATGATAAGGAGCTTCCACTTCGGCTTTATGACGGGCGCTGCACTTGTAATATACCGGGACGTGATTAGAGTTCGTATAATAATCCCGATCCGTGATACCCGGAAGCGATCGGAACTTCTTACGATCTTTTCCCGTGAACTTGCCGGACAAGCCTTCAGCCGGAGTTGCCAGTACGCTATAATTGTGTTGATATTGCTCAGAGAATTGGTTGGCGCGATCCCGGATATACGTAACGATCCTTATGCCTAAGGCCTGCGAATCCTCATCTTCGCCATGATGCTTCCCGGTAAGGGCTACCAAGCATTCGGCCAGTCCGATAAAGCCGATGCCCAAGGTGCCTTGGTTGATAACGGAGGCAATCGAATCGTTAGGCTTCAATTTTTCCGAGCCTAACCACAAGGAAGACATCAACAACGGGAATTGCTTCGCGTAAGCGGTTTTCTGGAACTCCATACGCTCATGCAACTGACGAGCCGTAAGTTCCAGCATATGATCCAGTTTAGCGAAAAATAGGGCGATACGCTCTTCCTTATTCTCCACTTGCATGCACTCGATAGCCAATCGTACGATATTGATCGTCGAGAAGGATATATTACCTCGTCCGATAGAAGTTTTTGGTCCGAAACGATTCTCGAATACACGGGTACGGCATCCCATGGTCGCTACCTCGTGGATATAGCGCTGAGGATCGTCCTCTTTCCAATCCTCGCTTTGGTTGAAGGTCGCGTCGAGATTCAAGAAGTTCGGGAAGAAACGACGGGCGGTGACCTTGCAGGCCAATTGGTAAAGATCGTAGTTACGGTCTTCCGGCAGATAGCTTACGCCTCGTTTCTTTTTCCATATCTGGATCGGGAAGATAGCGGTCTCGCCGTTACCTACGCCTCTGTAAGTGCTTTTTAATAACTCCCGGATGATGCAACGACCTTCCGCCGAGGTGTCGGTCCCATAATTGATGGAGCTGAATACCACTTGGTTACCTCCACGGGAATGGATCGTGTTCATATTATGGATAAAAGCCTCCATCGATTGATGTACACGGCTTACCGTGCGGTTGATGGCATGTTGTATGACGCGTCTATCACCGCTTAATCCATCCAAGGTCTGTGTCTGGTAATCGTCGATAGGCTTATTATATAAGTGGGAGAAATCCTGTCCGTATAAATCCTCTAAGGTCTTTACTTCCTCGATAAAGCTATTACGTACGTAAGGAGCTAGGTAGAAGTCGAACGCCGGTATCGCCTGTCCGCCATGCATCTCGTTTTGGGCGGTCTCTAGAGAGATACAGCCAAGGATACTGGCGGTTTCGATTCGTTTAGCCGGACGTGATTCGCCATGGCCGGCAGAGAATCCGTATTTCAGGACGCGATCCAACGGGTGTTGTACGCAGGTCAAGCTTTTAGTCGGATAATAATCTTTATCATGAATATGGAGATAGTTGTTTGATACGGCTTCCTTGACCTCTTCGCTCAATAAATAGTCATCGACAAACGGCTTGGTGGTCTCGCTGGAGAATTTCATCATCATGCCGGCGGGTGTATCGGCGTTCATATTCGCGTTCTCACGGGTGATGTCGTTGGATTTGATATTGATAATCTCCAAGAACATATCCCGTGTTTTCGCCTTGCGGGCTACGCTTCGCTGATTTCGGTAAGCGATATATTTCTGCGCTACGTCCTTCCGGCTACTGGCCATCAATTCCAGTTCCACGGCATCTTGAATCGCCTCTACGGTCATTTGAGGTTCTCCCTTGAATGAGATATGATCTGTGATCTGGCGAATCAGTTGCATATCTTCTCCCTTATCTGTATGCAACATGGCTTTACGGATAGCGGTTACTATCTTCTCCTCGTTGAAGCCAACGATACGCCCGTCCCGTTTAACAACTGTCTGTATCATGATGTCGATTAATTTGTGATTGATTATGCGTGCAAAGGTATCTTATTACACTATATGATTTTCTTTTTGGAAAACTTTTTGCTGATTAAATTATGTTAAGGTGTTAATTTGTAGTGCGTTGTGAAAAGTTTTGGAAAACTTTGTGTCTTGTATGATTGCTTTTGTTTTCCTTTTTGGCGATGTGATGTGTTATAAGCTTCTCTTTGTAAAGCTTTTAAAGAACATAAGCCGGGATATATTTTTGTTTATATAAAATAATTCATACTTTTGCCCCCGTTTTGGTGATGACGTAAAACCATCCGGTTTCGTCATAAAGAGGGAATCCGGTGTGAATCCGGAGCAGTGCCCGCTACTGTAAGCTTTTGTAAAGTAGAAAACATTTCTCATACCACTGTCTGTAAAAGACGGGAAGGTCGTTTTCTACGAGGTAAGTCAGGAAACCTGCCAAGCGTTTTTATTGCTGTTTTTCTCGGGGTCAGGAAAGCGGAAATATACATAATAACAAATCGTTTATGAAAAGAAAGTGTTTGTGCGCGGCTTTAGCTGTAAGTTGTGCGATAAACGTATCATTTGCGCAGGTACGTTTACAGGGTAAGGTCGTGGATGAAAGTAATGAACCAATTCCGGGCGCGAATATCCGCGTGTCGGAATCCTTGAATGGTACAACCACGGATGCCAGCGGAAAATTTGAGCTGAACCTTCCCGATGGTAGACATCGTATTCGTGTGACTTACCTTGGCTATGAGCAAGGCGTGTATCAAACGGATCACTCGGAAAAAGATGTCGTTATTAAGCTGAAAGAAAAGTATGTGAATATCGATCAAGTGGTGGTAACCGGTACCGGTTCGCATCGCCGCATGAGTAATTCCCCTATTCCCGTGAAAGTGCTTACGGGAAAAGACTTGAAAGAGGCGAGCGTAACCAATTTCCAAGATGCGATGACCAAGCTGAATCCGAGTATCGTATTTATGGAAAACGGACAGGGGGCTACGATGAATATGAACGGATTGACAGAGAAATACGTGGTTATCTTGGAAAACGGTAAGCGTTTGGCCGGCGATGATACCTATTCCCGTATCGATATGTCTAACGTAAAGCGGGTAGAGATCTTGAACGGGGCCGCTTCCGCTTTGTATGGTAGCGACGCGATCGCCGGCGTTATCAATATCATCACGGATGATTCCCGCAATAAGGTGAACGTGACGAGCAATAGCCGTTATGGTAGCAAGAACCAATTCTTGCAGTCGGTCAACGCGGACGTGAATGTAGGGAAGTTCGGTTCATATACTTCTTATCAATATCAACGGGCCGATGGTTGGCAATTAAATCCCTATACGGAGAGTAAAGGCGAGTTGGTTCCTACCAATAAGCAAGCTTCCGAGGGATTTCACCGGAACGTGATCAACCAACGTTTCACGTACGACGCTACGGATCGTTTGTCTTTTTATGTGCGTGGCACTTTCTTCGGACGTTCCAGCGATCGTCCGATGCCGATGGATAAAGTGAATACGACCAACTATGATATGAGAAAAGAGACGTTCACTTATGGGGCGGGCGCTCAATACATGATTAATAAGAACTCTTATTTGAACGCTGATTATCTGTCGGACAATCATAGTACGTATAAGGATTTCTTTGATGGAAAGAAAAGCGGAGAGAGTGATATGACGAAACGGATTCATTACCATAACTTGAATGTCAAGGGAATCTTTCGTTTGGGCAAGTATAATAAGCTTTCGGCTGGTACGGAGTTCATTAAAGAGTTACTGAGTAGCGAGACGGATAACATAGCGGGTAAAAGTATGTACACGACCGCGCTTTATGCTCAAGACGAGATCAATATCAATGAGCATTTCCAAGCGTACGCGGGTTTGCGCTATATTTACCATGAGAATTTTAAGAGTTATGCGACTCCTAACGTGGCTTTGCTGTATAAGGTAGGCGGTTTTAATTTCCGCGGATCGTATGCGGCTGGTTTCCGTACACCTGAATTGAAAGAGCTGTATACGGAATCGGAGAAGAAAGCGTCCGGAGCGACTCGCCTTACGATCGGTAATCCGGATCTGGACCCGGAGAAGAGCGACAATTTCACGTTGAGCGCTGAATATACGATGCGGTATTTCTCTTTGTCCGTATCCGCTTTTATGAATAACGTGCGTAGCATGATTAACTATAAGATGTTGGATACGGCGGAACGGGATGCTTATAACACTGCCCATGGTACGGACTATGATGAGATACAGATGCGTGCGAATATCGATAAAGCGAAGATCAAAGGTATTAACGTGACCTTCAATAGTTATCTGGGAGCGGGCTTTACCTTGAATGGTGGCTATAGTTTCATGGATGGAAAGAACGTATACGAGGATGAACCTTTGGATAAGACCGTTAAGCATAGTGGTACGGTAGCGGCTATGTGGTCTCATACTTGGAATAAGTATAAGCTGAACGTGAATTTTAACGGACGTATCCAAGGGGAACGTTATTCTACTTCTTATGGATACGCACCGAAATATTCCTTGTGGAATCTCAATACGAGCCATACGTTTAGAGCCGGCGATTTCTTGTTGGAACCGGGAGTAGGTATCGAGAACCTTTTTGATTATGTAGATGATCGTCCCTTTAATTACAATTACGCTACATTGACCCCGGGCCGTACCTATTACGTCAGCCTTCTGGTCCGTTTCAAGCAGTAAACTGTCACATGTCAACTATTAACTAATATAATAATGTATAGGGGATTTTTACGATCCATGTTTGTTTGTTCACTCCTGCTTGGGCTCGCCTGTTCATTATGGGCGAAACCCGGGCGGGAGTTTTACGCTTCCGATATCCGGGAGAGCATGGAAAAGGGAGATAAGTTAGCGATCTTGATGGTACATTTCGGGAGTGCTTACCCGGAAGCTCGTACCCAAGTACTCGATGTGATGAACAAGCGTGTCAAGGAGGCTTTCCCAGACGTGGAAGTCCGGCAGGCTTATAGCGCCCGTAGCGTAGTGAGTCGGTTGAGGGCGCAAGGTGTTTGGGTTCAGTTGCCGGCGGACGCCTTGGTAGAGTTGCGTGATCAAGGGTTTACCCATGTGATAATCCAACCGACTATCATTATAGAGGGTGTGGAGATGGAAGCGATCCGCAAAGAGGCGGAACAGCGAAAAGGTTTGTTTAAGGATTTGCGTGTAGGTAATCCCTTGTTATATGATGATACCGATTATGAGGCGGTGATGAAAGCGGTTTCCTCACCTTCTGGAGTGACTAAAAATGGGGCTAAGTTATTGGTGGCGCACGGAACTTATCATGCCAGTAACTCGGCTTATGCGAAATTGGGGTATATGTTCCAGACCAAAGGAATGAAAGATTATTATACCGGAACCCGTGAGGGTTTCCCTACGATCGAGGATGTAGGTGAGCAAATGCGCCAAGCCGGTCATAAGCGTGTGCAGTTGATTCCTTTTATGTTCGTACTGATTCGAGGTACGGAAAATACGGTTACGGATTTCTGGCAGAAAGGGCTACGTCAACAGGGTTTCGATGTGGATATTTATTTAAAGCCTCTAGGTGAGAATCCGGCGATCCGGTCTTTATTTATCGATCACATCCGTTTCGCCATGAAATATAAACGGGCGACGATTTTTGATCGAAAGAAATTATATACACACTGAACAATTGAAAATTGAGAATTGAAAATTAGTGAGTACTTACTGAACCAATTTTCAATTCTCAATTCTCAATTATTTACTGGTAGTCTTCTCCGGTTTCCCAAGCCTCCGCATCATTATATAATGCTTTTAGATGGTTCACCCAGATCTGACGAACAGCGTCGTAATCGCCTAAGCCTATGATCTTACAGTTCTCTAAACTTCCGTTATGGCTTTCTTTCGTGTCAATCTTGAAGCCCATCTTCAAAAGTTTTAGTCTCCAGCAAGCGTCGGCGTTAGGAGCGGCAGCGCTGAAATCATCATCCTCCTCGATACCCCAAAGGTCATTATGCGCATGGTCTCCGGCGATAGACATGAACGGAGCTAAGGAGATCGTGATCTCTTCCGGTTTTAAGTTATGATCCTCGCAGTATTTGGTAAGTTTGGAATAGACACATTCCTCATTAGGTTCGCCTTCTTCCGGCCAGAACAACATATCTCCGTAATCAACGGTACCTACGAATACATTTTTGTTAGCGGCCAAGGCTTGCATAGCCTCTTCTGTTTCCGTGTATTTCGTATTTGCGTTATAGTTTTTATCCGGGTTACCATGTCCCATTAATAAAAGGATGTTCTTGTTATCAGCCAATTTATCACTGTAGTGGCTGTATAGGACTTTCGCTACGGCTTCCACATCATCCTCGTCGTATACCAAACAAGGGCTTTTTACGACTTGAACACTCGGGAAAGACTCGATCATGAATTTCTTCTTCACGTCCGTATTCATCAAGCTTAGGTATTCCTCACCCGGGATGATGTGTAAGGACTGTACCGCTACCTTCTTGTAACCGGCATTTCCTAGAGCTTGTAACCAAAGGTCCGGTTGGTAACGTGCGATACCGGTCTCTGCCTCTACACGATTCACGCAAGTACGGGAGGTAAATGACAAATAGATGTCCGCATCGGGAAATGCGTTCTGGAAATCGGCCAATGTTGCGTCGTAAGTCTTGATAGACTCCTTGAATGTGCTACCGAATGTACACAACAAGATCGCCGTGTCATGTTTCTTACTTGTCTTTACGACTTCTTCCGCCGGGTTTGCGGTATTGTCGTCGTCTCCATCATCACAGGAGGTAAAAACTGCGCTTGAGGCAAATAGACTCGCCGCAAGCAAAAGGTACTTAAATTTGTTCATCGCATTTAACTTTTAAGATTGTTTATAGTTTATGTTTATTCTGAAATTTCACGATAAAGGAGGCGTACCAAGTCCGTCCGGGAGACGTAGTTCCACGATGGCGTCCGAACGGGGTACGATCCACATAATCGAAGATATTATCGATACCGACATTGATATCTAGGTTCCATTTTTTCTTTTTCAATACGTTATGACGGGTATTCAATCGCCATAGCTGATAACTTTTTCCATCACCGTCCGTGATATAAAAGCGGGTGGATTGGTATCGGCCGAACAAGGTGACATCCAATTTATACTTTTTCCACGCATGGTTCCATGCTAGTTTCCAATTGGCATTATGGAATGAGGTTCCGTTGATCGGGGTGTAGAGCATATAATTCGGGTCGGCTGGATCATCCGTATATTGCGCTTTGGCATCCGTATAGCTATAGCCTCCACCAATAGCCAAGGAAGATAGGATTTGATAGGTGAGCGATATATCTCCCCCGAAAGAGCGGGCTTTGGATAAGTTCTTGTGTTGCATGCTGGCCTCGATCTCATCCAATCGGTCTTCGGCGCTTGTCGGGATCTCGGTCAAGGCGATCATGTTCTTGATACGGTTGTAGAATCCTGTTACCGTGATCTGCAGGTTCGACGCATGATATTCTACGCTCGCCGAATAATAATTGGACTTTTGCGGTTTTAAATCCTTATTACCATAATAATGTTTCCACGGGCCGCCGCCGATCTGCGTGATATAATCATCGTGCAACTCCTTTAAGGTAGGAGCCTTAAATCCATTTGAGTATGTGGCTCGGATATTGAAGTCGCCTAGTTTGTACATGGCGGAGACTTTAGGGGTAAACGTAGCCCCGAACTCTTGGTGCACGACGAAGCGCCCACCTACCGTCACATTCAACCGATCCGTCGGATTCCATTCGTCTTGTACATAAGCGGAAGCCGTAAATACGGAGGCTTTCCCGTTCTCGATACGCCGGGGAGATTTCAAATGATCGTATTGATATTCGAGTCCGGCGCTTAGGATATTGTTTTCCCCGAGGTGGAATACGCTTTTGGCTTGTCCTAGGAAACGTTGTTGAGAGGTTTCCAGAATATGTTCCCCCGGATAACGGGTAATACGTAAACCCGTCTCCGGATCGAAGAAGTTCGTGACATCTTTATGATGGTAATTATAGAAATAGCTATAGTTACCATACGTTAGATCTACCGAAAGGAAGTTCTGCCCTCCCAATGCGTATTTAGCTCCTCCGGCTACATCGAAGTTCCGGTAGAATTGATCATAGGTATAATACTTGAATGCGCCGTGCGGACGATAATTCCATTTCTGGTAAAAAGAGCCATCGGCCGAAAGGCTCAGCCGGTCGTTCACTTTGTAGGTTAAGTTCTCCCTTAACGTAAAGTTCGTGGATCGGTTTACGGTTCGTGTCACGGTTCCATCCATTACCTCGTGATGGTCCCATTCTTGGGTCGTATTTCGCCAGCCGTCCGTGTGGGTCGTACTAAGTGAGGTGGTGGAATTCACTCTCTTATGCCCAAAGCCGATTTGTACGCTTTCCAATATATCTCCATATGATCCGACACGAGTCGTATTCGATAGGCTCACTTTATCCCGGTTCTTTTTCGTGATAATATTGATAACACCGGCGATAGCGTCCGAGCCATACAGGGAAGAGGCGGCACCTTTTACGATCTCGATACGTTCGATATTGGCGGGGTTGATAATACTCAAGTCGTTTTGTCCGCCGGTATCTCCGTTGATCCGTTTGCCATTGATAAGGATCAAGATGTAATCGTTACCTAATCCGTTCATCTGGATGCCACTACCCATGTCGCTCGGATTAAAGGTGATGGAAGCGTTCAGCCCTTCCAGAATATCTTGCATACTGCGTCCTTGGTAACTGTCAAGGGCTTTGCCGGTGATTACCTCTGTTTGCACAGGGGCGTCTTTCAGATAGTGTTCGGTACCCGTACCGGTGACCACGATCTCGTTCAATAGCACGGAAAGTTCCTTCGGATCTTTCAATATGCTTTGGGCGCATACGGATTGTACGCATGCCACCAGAATAGCGAATGCTAAAAGCCTCATATAGTGTTTTATTTATACACGAAATAAAACAACAAGCCTCTATCTGGTTATGTCTCAAAAAATAAATTGAATCGTTTTTTGTATGACACATACTTCTATCCTGGAAGCTTGATGTTATTGTAAGACTTTAGCAGGTATTCTGGCTCTCCTCTGGTTAGAAACCTTCCCATTCCAATTCTGGAACAGTGGCTTTTGAACTTCTAACCAACTTAATGAGGATTACAGCTGCAGGAACAGCTCCGGATTCACCCCGGATTCCCTCTCACCAAACTATGTGATAGCTTGATTACTAAAATCGTGGGCAAAGGTAGGTCTTTTTAATTAAATAATACAGACATTGAGAAAATATTTCCATTTTCTTATTTACTTCATGCCTCTCGCTTTATAGATACGCTCCTTAGCCTCATTGATCTTTTGGAGTTTCTCATTGGCGGCCTTGCGGATATCTTCACCAAGGTTGGCTACTTTGTCCGGATGATGTTTGATAGCCATGCGGCGGTAAGCGGCACGCACCTCATCGTCCGTAGCCGTGGGTTCTATCTCTAATACTTTATAGGCGTTATCTAGGGAGTTTTCCTGAAGATTTAACATGGATTCAACTTCCTTTTCAGACATTCCCATCGCTATGGCTACCTCTTTTAAAGCGTTGATCTCGGTGGCGCAAACATTACCGTCGCTCTTAGCGATCTCGGCGAGGAACGCCAGCAGTTGCAGCCGCTCCTCATAACTTAGGTTGTATGCGATCTGGGTTCCGCATTCCCGGATGGTATTCTTGAATCCTATGCTATTCTCTTGCTCCATGCGTTTGGCTTGGTCGAAAAGCTTTAGCAATATCTCTTCACCTTGGCCTACGGCGATCTCGCCGAAGTTCCTTCGGAGGAATTGACGGACATATTCCATCTCGCTGTGCATGATTTTCCCATCGGCACGGATGATATAGGAGGCCATTACCAACATGGAGAAAAGGAAACTGTTACGCTCCCCGGCGTATGGGTCTCTTCGTGTATATTGATCATCGTAATTGGTTCTGCCACCGAAGGGCTGTCCCGTCATGTTTGCCTCTTCCTCAAAGAAAGAGCCTAATATAATACCGGCTAAAGCGCCCAGTGGTCCGAATGCCATAAACCCCAAGACACCGCCTATCCATTTTCCGATACCCATATTCTTCTTTGTTTTATTTGTCGTTAATCAATGGTGCGATATTCGCTATTCTCTAAACGCATCTCCGGCTGTTGCAATTTCTGGTATTCATCATTGTTCAATTTTGATACCGCAAATTCGCTCTATTTCAAAAATATATTCTTTGGGTGTTGTGAACAATACAGCTTCCATTCCAATCGCCTTTGCACCCAACACATTCACCATTCTGTCATCCGTAAACAAACATTCCGACGGTTTAAGGCTATATTTGTCACAAAGGCGAAGATAAATTTCCTTTTCAGGCTTGATGAAATGTTCCTCACACGATATTACCACACCGTCAAGCAACCGGAATATGTCGAATTTCTCCATGACCCGGTAGATTGTGTCGCTCCAGTTCGTCAACCCATATAGTTTGAATCCGGATTGCTTTAATTTTTTTAGAAGTACACGCATACCTTCAATCTCTCCTGTTATCTCTTCAAGATAATTATCTTTGAAAAACGTGAAGGCATCACTATATTCAGGATACCTTTTTATCGCTCCGTCAATCATTTTCTCAAACGGGATTATTCCACGGTCGCACATGTTTATAAATTCCGGATCTGATAGAATCTTGTGAAAACCGATTAGCGACACTTCATCATCCCCGAAATGTCGTTCAAGCAAGGGTTGCAAATCGTGATTTACAAGGACCTTGCCAAAATCAAAAATGAGGTTTTTAATCATTATCTTCGATATTTTTAATTACACGGAAAGGATTGCCGACAGCTATGGAATTGGCAGGAATATCTTTCACGACAACACTGCCTGCTCCGATGACAGAGTTTTGGCCGACAGTCACACCCGGAAGGATTGTAGAGCCGCCTCCTATCCATACACCATCTTCTATAAGGACAGGTCGGGCAATTGTGTCGCAGATGGACGCTCCGGGACATGTCCTTTCCGGCATCCTTTCTGCGAGGTGGACGGAATGAGTTGCGGTATATATTTTCACATCGGGGGCTATCATCACGTTGTTACCGATAATGATATTGTTATTATCGAGGAACGTACAGTTCATGTTCACGATCACCTTGTTCCCGAAATAGATGTTTTTCCCATACTCGCATCGGAAGTCTATGTCGATGTAAACATCCTTGCCGATACTTCCGAACATCTGCCGATAGATGCGCTGCTTTGCCTCATTGTCGGCATAATCCGTTTCTCTGAGTTGGTGTAGTAGCCTTTTGTTACGGACAGTCATTTCCGTTATTTCGGGCGATGAGCCGTCGAAAGGCTCCTCATCCATACATTTTTGATATTCAGTTTTCATGTGTTCAATTCATCTCATTGTAGAGTCTTATTCTTTATTTGAGCCAATTATTACGACAAGGTAACGCAAGCAAGAATAGGCAGCTTCAAATTGATATGCCTTCAAGCATACGCAAAGTTACACAAAATAGCTGAGAACACGAACAAACGAAATGTATAAAAACTGTACTTGCCTGTTGACTCTACAAAAAGTAAGACTTTTTCATTTAACATCTCATTTAAGTGGAGCTTCTTGTAAATTTTAGCATGCGCTATTGTTTTCGGTGGAAGGATTCAGGAAAACACGTACGACCTTTCCAGAAAACACGTACGACTTTTTTCAAAAACATGTATGTGTTTTCGCAGAAAGATTATCCTGTTTTTTTAATTTTGATTTTTAATGCTTTATGCATAAGCTTCTCTTGTGAGCTTATTGTACGGAATTTTACTTGGGATCCGTGTATTCCGTATATTCCGGCCTGGCTGAAGTGGATAGTTAAATAAAAAATACTATCTTTGCCCCCGAATCGGTTCCGCATATACCATTCGGGTATGTGGATTAAAAGGGAATCGGGTGTGAATCCCGGACAGTCCCGCTGCTGTGAAGCTCCGAAGAACATCTTGAAACAACACTATCGCCACTGGTTCTAGCGACCGGGAAGGCCTCAAGATGGGAGTCAGTCAGAAGACCTGCCATTCATTAAAGGCTGTTTTTGCTCGAGGGATTAGGAAAGCAGTACGAAAAGAATAAGAATCAATAGTTAATGATTTATGGAGAATTTATGTCCTCGTGGCGACATGATCCGTAAAGTGCTTGTTGCGAATCGAGGTGAGATCGCTATGGCTCACCCGATAAACCTGGGGGATTAAGCATACAGCTTTGTAAGTCTGAAAAGAAAGAATTTTATATCCGTTACTCCTCTTAAAGCAGCTCTAAACGCCTTAATTTTAGCATTAAAAGAC
>NZ_JAMOKU010000004.1:0-174463 GCF_023656845.1 Parabacteroides sp. Y3-G-102
TGTTTGATTATTTTTTTGCAACACTAAGTTAAGTGAATCCTCTGACATGGCAAAATCCTGAGCAACTTTTTGTTGCTCAGGTACTTAAAAAAAATATTTTATAATAGTGTTGCGGAATTAAGGGATATGAGATTAAAGACTTTAGCCACCCATCCGGTATGGAGAGAGCCCCGGACTGTATTCGGGGTATGGATGCTAACAGGTGTTATTTTTGCTATTGTCAAGTTGTTGATCGGGAAATATAATAATTATAAGATATTTGAAGGAGTCTACTGGCATGCTATCGAAGGCTTAACCTTATATGGGGATCATTATCCGGAATATTATGATTCAAACCATTATGGAGTCTTATTCAGTCTTATCATAGCTCCTTTCGCCCTGTTACCGGAATGGCTGGGTATGATCTTATGGATAGCGGGGAATACCGCCCTATTATTTTATGCGATTAGCCGATTGCCATTGTCGAGTACCCAAAAAATCATTATTTATTGGTATTCGTATTGTGAGTTGATGACGGCTCAAGGAGTACAGCAATTCAATATATCAGTAGCGGCCTTTATCTTATTATCGTTTGTCTTGATACTGGAGAAAAAGGATTTCTGGGCGGCAGGCATTATTATGCTCGGAACATTTATCAAGATCTATCCAATCGTGGGATTGGCGTTCTTTTTCTTCTCAAGGCAGAAAGTGAGATTATTAGTCTCTTGTCTTTTCTGGGGATTGGTTTGCTTTGTGATCCCGGTACTTTATACACCGGGGATTGAGTATGTGATCTCTCAGTATATAGATTGGTTTGAGCGATTGAAGGTGAAAAATATGTTGAATATGTTCGCTGATCCACAAAATATATCATTATTGGGAGTGGTTCGAAAGATATCCGGGAATCCGGACTATAGCGATATGTGGCTTATCATACCGGGCTTGATTTTATTTTGCATTCCATATTTAAGGATCTCGCAATATAAATATCCGGCTTTTCGCTTTATGCTATTAGCTAATGTTTTATTGTTTGTCGTATTATTCAGTACGGGAAGCGAGGCGAGTGGGTATATCATAGCGATGATAGGAGTCGCTATCTGGTATATATGCAGTGTATCGCCCCATAAGAAATATACTTATTGGCTTTGGATAACTACCTTGGTGATTGTTGGCTTATCCACTACAGAGCTGGTTCCATCGATTGTCCGGAATGGACTGATCCGTCCGTATGTGATAAAAGCTTGGCCTTGCATTGTAGTGTGGCTGACCATTTGCTATGAGATGTGTTTCTTGGATTTTAGTCATTCTCCCTATAAGCATATCACGACTTAGGCAGAGTGAATATCGCCTGTTTTTTAATAGAAGGTTACATAATAAAACGAGACTACTCCCGACAGGCGATGAGAGTAGTCTCGTTTTAAACTACTTTTTATCGATCTCTTTCAGCAATTCATTTACCGCTGTTCTCAATTGCGTATCTTCCCCTTTGACAACAGTTTCCGGAGAATTAGCGACTTTAACATCCGGTTCCAGCTGTGTGTTCTCTAAGTAACTACCGTCCGACAGGCGATAACCGGTAATAGGTGTGCCGAATACCAGCGTCGGATCTTGCAGGGTTTCCCAAGAGACGGTAGTCATTGTTCCCGGTACGGGCATACCAACTAAACGTCCGATGTGTTGATGCTTATAAACCCACGGGGTTCCATGTGCGTTACTATAATTAGCCTCGCATTGGAGCATGATGGAAGGTTTATTCCAGCGGCGGCTAGGCATATCGCAAGCCTCCCGGCCACGTGTCACTTGGGTGAGGTATTTCTCTCCGCTGAACAAGATCTCGATATCCTCATGCAAACGTCCACCACCATTAAAGCGGGTATCAATGACGATGCCCTCCCGGTCGTTATATTTACCTAGGATATCGGAGTAGACAGAGCGGAAACTAGGGTCTCCCATGGATTGGATATGGACGTATCCCAATCGTCCGTTCGACCATTTATCCACGTCGGCGGCACGTTGCTTCACCCAGCGGGTATAAAGCAAGTTATTTAACTCACCGTTACTGATAGGCAAGACTACCTCTTCCCAGCGTTCCTTGGTTTGTGGATCGTAGAGGGAAACCAAGGTCTTCTTTTTGGTCTTATTGTTTAATAGCTTGGAGTAATCCATATCCGGGGTTATTTCTTGCCCGTCTATTTTCTCCATGACGGTACCGGCTTTTACCTTGGAACGTGCGTGATCGAACGGGCCTTTTTCCACTACCTCAGCGATTAATAAACCTTTGCCGCTATGGTTCCAATCGAAAAGTAGGCCTAGGTTGGCGGTAACATTGCCGCTTGTTTGCGGACGGAAGCGTCCTCCGGTATGAGATACGTTGAGTTCTCCCAGATATTCGCTTAGCAACTCTGCGAAGTCATAGTTGTTATTAATATGTGGCAAGAACTTACGGTAGGCGGCGGTCATAGCTTCCCAATTTACGCCATGCATATTCACGTTGTAGAACCGTTTTTGCTCTTGTTTATAGACATGGTCGAACATATACTCACGCTCGGCGGCCAAGTCCATTTTTAAGTTCGCTTGGTAATGAATCGGTGTTAGTTTCTCCGATCCCATATCCATTTTTTGCATGGAATTACTACCCAACAAGAACAGGTTCTTACCTTCCTTATCCATTTCCATGTTCGCCCATCCGGTATTCATCTTGTGGAGTAGCTTGGTCTCTTTCTTGCGCAAGTCCATTTTCCACAGGTCGTATTTGTCTTCGAAAGCCGAGAAATAATATAAGGTCTCGCCATTCTTTGAGATGACGGCACTACCCATTTCGGAGGAATTAGGAGTAAGACGTAGGATACGATCTTGGATTCCTTTCAGTTCCACTACGATATCCTTGGGCTTTTCGTCTTTCTTTTCATCGGCTTTATCTTCTTTTTTCTTGTCGTCGATTTTGTCCCCGGTTACCTCTTTCTGCTCCTTTTCCAGTTCCTTTTGCAACTCATAATCCTCTTTGCTCAAGCGGAATTTATCATAAGCGTCTTGATTCATGAATACCAGCATGGCATCATTCAAGGAGCCCCATGAAGCATGCGCACGCATTCCATAACGCTCGGTGGTGAATAAGATGGCGTTTCCATCCAGTACCCATTGTGGGGAGGTGCTGGTGTAACCGCTATTGGTCAGGTTGGTAATCTCCCCGCCTTGCGCGCTAACCAAGCCGATATCCGAATAAGGATCGTGCTTGTTTCCGATAAACCGGAGCGTGAACCATTTACCGTCCGGCGACCATGAGTAATCGAAACCGCCGGCTGTACTATACCATGTGGAGCCATCCGTGACTTGGCGTACTTTCTTCGTCTCAAGGTTGACTACCATCAGCCGCATACGATCTTCTATGAAAGCGAGTTCCTTAGCATCCGGCGAGAATTGAGGATAATTACGCTCTACGGTCTTAGAAGGCAGGAGAACTTCCTCTTCGATAATCGTCGCGTTCGGGAAATTAGCTTCTTCCTTACGGGCGATCTTAGCCAAGTAAAGTTGCCAATTACCACCACGCTCGCTGGCATAAGCCAAGGTACGGTTATCCGGCGAGAAGCATACGCCTGTTTCGGCGGCCGGGGTATTGGTGATTTGTTTGGTCGTGTTGTAATCGGCCGAGGTGACGAATACCTCGCCTCTTAGGGTTAAGGCGATCTGCTTGCCATCGGGGGATACGGTGGCAGAGGTAGCTCCTTTGCTGGAATTCAGATCGCTGATTTGCTCTTGATCGTCACGGATCAAATCAATCCGCACTTTCTGCGGATTGACTCCCGGACGTTGTGTATAGATCTCGCCATCGTATGTGTAGCATAATGTATTGTCGCTACTTGTAGAGAGGAAACGTACGGGATGCGTCTTGAACTTAGTAACCGCCGTTATAGATTGTGGGGTGTTGAGAGGGAATGAATATACATTGAAAGACCCTCCGTTGCGTTCGCTCAGAAAGTAAACCGTCTGTCCATCCGGGGTAAATACGGCGTTGCGGTCTTCTCCCGCATGGTCGGTCAAATTGGTATGTTTTCCAGTTTGCGTATCGTACATCCATATATCCCGGGTGACGGACGAGGTATGATGTTTACGCCATTCATCCTCGAAGCCCTTACGGTCTTGGTATAAGAATGTCTTTCCGGATTTATCGAAGCAAACCATCTCGGCGGGTGTTCCCAATACTTGCTCCGTACGTCCGCCACCGATCGGCACTTTATAGAGTTCCGTCATGGCCGAGGTCGGGAATAAGGCACTCTGGGCGGGATCTTGTATGGATGCGGAGAAGAGTACGTATTTACCGTCGGGAGTAAAGGCCGATGGAATCTCGGAGGCGGAATGAGTGGTGAGGCACTGTGCCGTTCCACCGTTGGAGGGCATTACGAATAAATCGAAATTGCCGTTACGATCGCTGGCGAAAGCGATTTGTTTTCCGTCTGGAGACCAGATTGGCGTGCATTCATACGATGCTTGGGTGGTAAGTTGTGTCGCTGTTCCTCCTTTGGCCGGTACTTTATAGATATCTCCTTTGTAACAAAACGCGATCTCTGTTCCATCAGGAGAAATTTGTACATCACGCATCCACAAAGGGGTTACAGCGTAGCTGGTAGTCGCAAAGCCCAAGGCAATGCAGGTTAAAAGTTTTTTCATGTACTTAATGCTTTTTTAGAATGGTACGAAGATACATATTATTTTGTACCCATCAGTCTGCTCTCTATTGAAATATTAACTGGATTTACCCTTTCAATTTCACGATAAATAACACGAGGCTTTCCCCTTGGGCCTGTGCGGGGAAAGTATTTCGCAGATCCTCTCCGGATTTGCTGAAACAATAGGAATGGCAATAGGGATCGATAGGGTCCATTCGTCGCACATTTCCGGTTTGATAAAAATTATCTTTTAATCCTTCTTTTACCTGCCAGCATTCTTCCTTCTCCGTATCATAACAGAAGGTGTAATTTCTGGACTCATCCTCTGCGTTATAGTAAGTAGATACCCAGAAACGGCTACCCATGCGGATCGGTAGCAAAGGAAGTGTATTCTTTCCGGCAAGGTTCTCCAAGGCTTGGCTTTGCCGCTTTTGCTTAATATATAAAGTGTCCCGTAATAAGTTCCCGGGTTGATAGGAGGGGGCGTAGGCATAAACCGTTCCGCTTCCGGGCTCCACGGCTACTTCCGGGGCGAGACAACCGATCGGGCATGCGGAACGCTCCAGATCGACCGGACGGATCGTATGAGATTGTAATTTATGGAAAGAGGAATCGTATTCAACGATTTGTTTCTCAATCGTGGCGGTTTTCCCTGCCGTATCCCCATGAATACATTCCTCGGTGGTAAATATCCGGTTATTGTGCATGGATATGGATAGCATATGCCTATTCTCCGGAAGGTCGCATTTCAGTTTCTTGCGGGTAAGGAGATTACCATTGAATGAGTAATAGAAAATATCGTCCGTGTTTCCAAGTACGATCAGCTGCTGGTTGGCCGGGTTCACTACATACCCCGCTACCCGTATGTCATCCGGATGGGTGATGCGACAGATAAATTCTCCCTTGCGATTGAAACGGTAAAGCGTCTCATTGCTGATAAGGAATAGGTTGTCTCCCTCTTGACGGATATACTTGGCCTCCTTGATCGAATGCGTCCCTGAGTCCTGTAATGGAATGGCGATTACCTCATCCGCGATGTCAGACAAGGCTCCGGTAGGGTTGCTCCGGATCGATTCATTCGAGATTAACAGGTTATAGGCTTGCTTTCCGCAAACCAATAGAACAAGTAGTAATAAATATGTAAAGGTTCTTTTCATATCACCGCTAAATTAAAGAAGGATAAACCTTTTTATGATTTTTACGAATTGTTCTTATAAAACGTAGATCATCTGATTTTATTGGATAAGCCTAGAATTATTCTTGTAGAAATACCCAATTATCCCCCTCGGACATGGATTCTTTATAGGAAAAGCCTTCCCATGTGAATGCTTTTAATGCCTCCGGGTCAGAAATCCGGTTCTTTATGAGATAGTGGCTCATTTGTCCCCGGCACATCTTGGCGTAGATCACGATCGTCTCCGCTTTGCCGTTCTTCCAGATCTTGAACTCGGGCGTGATGATCCGGACGGATCGCTCCACCTCCTTCCACTGGAAAGAGGGTTGGATATCCAAGCTGGCTAGATTCAGTAGGATTCCGTCTCCCTGTCGGACGTCATGGATTAATATATTTGTTTGCCTGTCCTTCCAGAAGGTGTACATATTCCCGTCGCCTAGTTCCGGGATTTTTACGTCGAACTCCATCCGGTAAGGCTTGATAAGGTCTAATGGGCGAAGTAACCCGTAGCATCCCGATACGAAACGCATATGTTCTTGCGAGAAAAGAAAATCCTCCTCCGTGAAGTCTTTCGGGCTGATATTCTTGAATACGACACCGGTATAGGCGAGTATCGCTTGTAAGGGCTGGTTGTCTTCCGCATGAAAATCTTGGTATCTGTGGTAACATTCCGCCGCCAGTTTCGGGCTGAGCTTGAGGATACGACTTAATTCGTCAATGGGAAATTGGGTCATATGCAGGGCGATCTCGTTCGCCTCTTGCTGGAAACGTGGAGTCGTGCCTTGCGGCGCTTTTATCTTGGATGTCCCGGTCATTGTCTTAGCCGGAGATAATAATATCAACATATCTATATTGGATTTGGATTGATCGCATAAAGGTAATCCATATTAAGATTCAAATAGGGTATAAGTATCCCAATAAATCTTAAAGTATCTCGACTCGAATGGGGGATTTAATGGAGGAATGAGTCTTGGTGATAGAAATGTAATGAGGATTATGAAGATGAGAGACGTGAAGATGCGACCTATATTCCTTTTGATAGTATTCATCCTACCTACGATGGCCCATGCGCAGTGGACGGAACAGGATTCTTTGCGCCTGCAAGAATTTTTATCCGGCAAGGAGGAGATACGTTTGAATCCTGAGTTTCAGAAGGCGATAGAAAGCGGGACTTTTCTACGACCCGATCAACCGGGAACCCATATGTTATCCTCACCAAGTGAGTTGCCGATTACGAAAGACTTCTCGGAATATGTACAGTTAGATACTTTACGTAGGTTGACTAATCATGATTCGATTACCCCAGTCCTATTCATGCTGCTGAATTTTAAGTCACCTTCCCGTTCATTGGCCATACAGAAGCAAGCGCACACAATTAGGCTCCCTAAGAATCAGGATTGGAAAGAGTTTAAGGTAGGTAAGGTTCCTATGGCTGCCAACGTAAAACTGACTAATATATACTCGGATGTCGTGAAGGATGGCCAGCGAAGGGGAGGGGTACTTGCTACCATAAGAGTCTATTTCGACGCAGAGGATTTACTTGAGACTATTTTCTGGAAAAGTGCCCGTGACAAGAAGAGAAACAGGAAACGGGAGAATACGTGGAAGTATTATAATGACTATCCGTAAATTGTTGGATTTATAGGATATAACCACTCGAAAAAAACACGTACGTGAATTTCAAAAAACATGTACGTGTTTCCGGAAAAACTTGTACGTGTTTTTTTGAGAACATTGACTGTTTTTACCTAGATACTGTGTGTTTACTATCAAAACCTTTTTCTCTCTCTTTTGTTCTTTCTGAAAAGATACGTCCTAATGACATCCGAAATGGACGGTTTGACGGGGAGTTCTCTATTCTGTTTTATAATATTAAGACAAAATGTCATATTTTCGTTTTGGTATTTCTTTTGTAAGGATATAAGTGTAAAATAAATTAGAAAAGAATATAAGAAAGGAGCTTAAATATATGAATTTAAACAATTTTACAATCAAGGCGCAGGAGGCTGTTCAACAAGCTGTACAGTTGGTTACCAAAAATAATCAACAGGTTATCGAACCGGTTCACTTGTTGAAAGCTGTCATTATGACGGGTGAGAGTGTTACTAATTTTATCTTTCAGAAATTAGGGGTAAACGCTCAAAACCTGAATATGGTACTGGATCGCCAAATCGAATCTTATCCTAAGGTTTCGGGAGGCGAACCCTATCTCTCTAGCGAGTCGAACGCTGTCTTACAGAAGGCGATCGATTATTCCTCTAAGATGGGGGATCAATATGTATCGTTGGAGCCGATCATCTTGGCGTTGTTCACGGAAAAGAGCACCGCTTCACAGATATTGAAAGACGCCGGCGTGACAGAGAAAGAGTTACGCCAAGCGATCGAGGAATTGCGTAAAGGAAATAAGGTGACAAGCCAATCCGCCGAGGAGACGTACGATGCCTTAGGAAAATACGCCATCAATTTGAACGAGCGTGCCCGTAGCGGTAAACTGGACCCCGTGATCGGACGTGACGAGGAGATCCGCCGTGTCTTGCAGATCTTGAGCCGCCGTACGAAGAACAATCCGATCTTGATCGGTGAGCCGGGTGTAGGTAAGACTGCTATCGCTGAGGGGTTGGCCCATCGTATCGTTCGGGGTGACGTTCCCGAGAACTTGAAGTCTAAACAGATCTTCTCGTTGGATATGGGCGCGTTGATCGCCGGAGCTAAATATAAAGGCGAGTTCGAGGAACGTTTGAAAGCGGTGGTGAACGAGGTTACGAAATCCGAGGGTGAGATCATCCTCTTTATCGATGAGATTCATACCTTGGTAGGAGCCGGTAAAGGCGAAGGCGCCATGGATGCCGCTAACATCTTGAAACCGGCCTTGGCTCGTGGTGAGCTACGTTCGATCGGTGCCACGACGTTGGATGAGTATCAGAAGTATTTTGAGAAGGATAAGGCGCTTGAGCGTCGGTTCCAGACCGTTATCGTAGATGAGCCGAGTGAGTTGGATACGATCTCCATCCTTCGTGGTCTGAAGGAGAAATACGAGAATCACCATAAGGTACGTATCAAGGATGATGCGATTATCTCTTCCGTGCAGTTGTCTACCCGTTATATCACGGATCGTTTCTTGCCGGATAAGGCGATCGATTTGATGGATGAAGCCGCCGCCCGTCTGCGTTTGCAGATCGATTCCGTACCGGAGTCGTTGGATGAGGTTTCCCGGCGTATCAAACAGTTGGAGATCGAGCGTGAGGCGATCAAGCGTGAGAACGACAAGTCGAAATTAGAGCTACTGAATAAGGAGATCGCCGACTTGAAGGAGGAGGAGACTAAGCAAAAGGCTCAGTGGCAGAGCGAGAAGGAGCAGATCAATAAGATCCAGCAAAATAAGATCGATATCGAGAACCTAAAGTTTGAGGCTGATAAGGCGGAGCGTGAGGGGGATTACGGTAAGGTCGCTGAGATCCGTTACGGTAAGATCAAGCAAAAGGAAGAGGAGATCAGGGAGGTACAGGCTAAGTTGAAGACGATGCAAGGTGCCGCGGCTATGATCAAGGAGGAAGTGGATAGCGACGATATCGCCGATGTGGTATCCCGTTGGACTGGAATTCCAGTCAGCAAGATGATGCAGAGCGAGAAAGATAAGTTATTACGTCTGGAGTCCGAGCTTCATACCCGTGTGATCGGTCAGGAAGAGGCGATCAACGCTATCGCCGATGCGGTTCGTCGTAGTCGTGCCGGCTTACAGGATCCGAAACGACCGATCGGTTCTTTCATCTTCCTCGGTACTACCGGTGTGGGTAAGACGGAGTTGGCCAAGGCGTTGGCCGAGTATCTGTTCGATGACGAGAATATGATGACCCGTATCGATATGAGTGAGTATCAAGAGAAATTCAGCGCGACTCGTTTGATCGGTGCGCCTCCGGGATATGTGGGTTACGATGAGGGTGGACAGTTGACGGAGGCGATTCGCCGGAAACCTTACTCAGTTGTCTTGTTCGATGAGATCGAAAAGGCGCATCCGGATGTATTCAACATCTTGTTGCAAGTCTTGGATGATGGACGGCTGACGGATAACAAAGGCCGTGTTGTCAACTTCAAGAACACGATCATTATCATGACAAGTAACCTAGGTTCTTCCTTGATTCGTGAGAACTTCGAGAAGATGACACCCGCCACGCATGACAAGGTGGTAGACGAGACGAAGATCCAAGTACTGGAACTGTTGAAGAAGACGATCCGTCCGGAGTTCTTGAACCGTATCGACGATATCATCATGTTTACTCCGCTGAACGAGGAGGAGATTCGCAAGATCGTATCCTTGCAGTTGAACAGCGTGAAGAAGATGTTGGCTACGAACGGTGTCGCCTTGGACTTCACGAACGAGGCCTTGGACTTTATCGCCGACAAGGGCTTCGATCCTCAATTCGGTGCCCGTCCGGTAAAACGTGTCATTCAGAAGTATGTCTTGAACGAGTTGTCAAAGGCTTTGCTGGGTGGAACGGTAGACCGTAACCGCCCGATCGTGATCGATAGGAAAGACGATGGTCTGGAATTTAAGAACTAAAGTAGACTTGAACGCTTGACGTTAAGCGTGGTGTTTCTATAAAATAATGAAGGTGGAATGATCCTATGTGAATCATTCCGCCTTTTTATTTTTCACTAATAGGTAGATACGGCTTGGTGCGATTATTTCCGGGTGGGAACCGTGCACCAAAATGTAGATCCTTTTCCAACGCTTGACTCCACGCCGATCTCTCCACCTAAATGTTTAATGATTAATTCACAGATAGACAGCCCGAGCCCCGTACCTTGGGTGAAGGAATCTAATTTAGCGAATCGATCGAAAACACGGGAGATATTTTCTTCCGCTATCCCTTTTCCCGTATCGGTAACAAAGAAATAAATATCGTCTTTCCTTATTTCATATCCGATCGTTATCATTCCCTCGAAAGTGTATTTGCAAGCATTATTGATGAAATTAGCCAGTACTTGGGATAAACGGTTTCTCTCAGTATGGATAATGTAGCTTTCCGCAGGCAGTTCCGTGCGGAATTCTACTCCTTCCTTGATCTTGAATCGGTAACTCCGCCATAGGGTTTGTATAAGCTCGTTAATCTCTACTTCCGTATAAAGGAAATCCAATATACCGGCTTCTATTTTTGACATATCGAGTATGTCATTGATTAAATTAAGGAGTAGCTCATTGTTTGCGTGAATGATTTTAGCGAATTCTTTGATCTCCTCTTTATCCTCACTTTCGCTGATAAGGGTCGAGAAACCTACGATCGCATTCAATGGGGTCCGTATCTCATGGCTCATATTGGCGAGGAAAGCACTTGTCAACCGGTTTGATTCTTCCGCCTTCTCACGTAAGCGGATCACTTCTTCGGCCATATTTCGTTCGGTGTCAAGAATGTCTTTCTTATGCCGATGTTCCCTCATCGAAAGGAGGATAAGTAGAAAGGCGATAAGGGCTATCGCCACTACCTCGAATGGGGACTCTATCATGAAACTCGGGACTACTACGAGGCTCATTTGCTTAAAGGTAGAAATAGGGTAAAGTTTGGGGTTGATTGTTGACGTGGAATGGCCGTATGCTTGATCGGTTTTAGACAGGAATGATTTGTAGGCACCTTTCATGGAATGTTTAAGATCGCTTGGCGTGATTGGACTGATTACATATGAGGTCTTGAATAAGTAAGCCTTGATAGGCCCGATTTTGCTCCGGAGAGCTCGGGTACTTGTGGTACTTTGTATTTTAGGTTCCATTGTAATCATAATTTAATACATTTACTGAGTTCTAAAAGAGCTTAGGTTTTATAGGAAGCAAAGGTAATAAAAATACTTGATTATCATATAGACCTATTATTTTTTATAGCTTCCGGGCAATTTACTGTTCCGCATGATATTTTCTTTGAAAGAATATATTTCCAACCGAGTACCCCAAAGAGACTTCCAATATCTTTATGGATCACAAAAAACACTAAAGCCAGTCTTATTTGTGTTAAAATCAAAATACACCCCATCATTTATTTACATATAGTCATTTGATACTCAAGTTCTTTTAGAACTATGTTCAAGTAAGGGCATTTGCTTTTGTTAAGTCACGTCCGTAAATAAGCTTAATTGTTTTTGGGATATAAAATCAAAATATTTCCGTACATTTGCCGCTATTCAAACCAATTAAACAAGATTAATTATGAGCACGAACAATGACGAGCTACTTTACGACGAGGATGATTCCGTAAAATTTATCCAGAATTATCTTCCCCAAGAACTGAAAGGAAAGTTCAGTAATGACGATATCAACTATATCGTAGACTTGATCTACGACTTCTATGAATCTAATGGCATGCTAGATGATGATGGCGACGATGAGATCGAGATCGATGAGGAAGAGGTTGTAAATTATGTAATTAAAAACGCCCAGAAAGACGGCGTAGGCAAATTCGAACCGGAGGAAATCACTTTTATAGTACAAGGAGAACTTGAATATTGCGATTCGATCAACATGTTTGATTGATATTTGTTATATATATAAAGTTGTTTAAGTGAAATTGTAGAAGATGATGAGGAACATTAAATTATTATCTGTTTTACTGCTATGTATGGCAGTGGTGTTTACGAGTTGCGGAACGTGGAATAACACGGCGAAGGGTACGGCGATCGGTGTAGGCGGTGGTGCCGCTGTCGGAGCTGGTGTTGGTGCCTTGGCCGGAAATACCGCATTGGGTGCCGTGATCGGTGCGGCCGTAGGTGGTACAGCCGGTGCGTTAATCGGTAAGAAAATGGATAAGCAGAAGAAGGAGCTGGAAGCTACCCTGCCTGAGGACACGAAGATCGAGAGCGTGAACAATGGTGAGGCCTTGAAGGTTACTTTTGACTCTGGTATCTTGTTTGCCACGAACTCGAGTACGTTGAGCGACGCTTCCAAGAGTGCCTTGCGTAACTTCGCTACCAGTTTGAAGGCCAATCCGGATACGGATATCCGAATCATCGGCTTTACGGATAACACCGGTAAGGTGGATTATAACCAGACCTTGTCCGAGAAACGTGCGAAGAGCGTTTACGATTACCTGATGATGCAGGGGGTAAGCACGGATCGTATGGTTTATGAAGGCAAAGGCATACATGATCCTGTGGCTAGCAATGACACTCCCGAGGGTCGTTCGTTGAACCGTCGTGTTGAGATCGTGATCTTGGCAAATCAGAAGATGATCCAAGAGGCTCAACAAGGAACGCTTCGATAAGTTTTTTTAAGCTATCCCTGCCGGAAGCGGACAGGTTATAGTGTATGAATTGGGGGACTGTCTTTTCGGGATAGTCCCTTTTTTGTTTAAATCGCAGGATAGGAAGGATGAAGAAGTTGATATATATTTTATTTGTGTTGATTACGATCGCTTTTGCCGTGGCGGCCATAGCCGGATTCGCTACCGGACGTATTAATCCGGAAGGGAAGGAGTGGATCTCGTTTCCCGGATTGGTGTTATTACCGGTATTGGCGGTCAATCTATGTCTTTTCTTGATGTGGTGTGTCTTTAGGAGTCATTGGTGCTGGGTACCTTTGGTGGCGTTATTGTTGAACTGGGAGTTTTTGATATCGATGTTCCAGATACGGGTCTTCCCTAAAGAGATTCCGATAGGGAAAGAAGCGGTTAAGGTGATTACCTATAACGTGAATAATTTCAATACGGACGGAAAGAAACAGCTTCCTAATATAGCGGATTGGCTGAGAAAGGAGGACCCGGATATCGTTTGCCTCCAAGAATGCCCTGTTGAATCGGCCCTGCGGATGGATTCTGTCGCCAAGACCTTATCGTTCCTACCATATTATTGCTCTACCCGTTCGGCTACGAAAGCGGCGGGCAACGCTATTTTCAGTAAATATCCGATCCTTCGTTTTGAGTCTATCCTATACCCGGAGTCTAGCAATAAATCCTTGTTTGCCGTCATGGATATCCAAGGGGATAGTGTTCGTGTATTTAATAACCATTTCCAAACGACTAGCGTGAATGCCGTAAAGCCTCGTCTTTACCAAGCCCATGCAGAGGGTAAACAATTGGAGGAAACCGAGGCCGCCTTCCATATGGCTTTTCAGATGAAGAAGAATTTCGTGAAACGGGCTACTCAGGCGGATTATATCCGTCAGATGTTGGATGCCGGGGAGGGGCCCGTGATTCTTTGCGGTGATTTTAATGATACACCGGCCTCTTATACGTACCGTACCGTGAAAGGTGATTTAACGGATGGGTTCCGTGACTGTGGCTCCGGTTTCGGGTACACCTTTCGTCAATTAAAGCGTATATTTCGAATTGATTACATAATTTATTCTCCTGATTTTAAGGGTGTAACTTATGATTCTCCTAATTTAGACTACAGTGACCATAAGCCCGTCGTATGGTTAGGATATGTTAATTAACACACCCAAAAGGATAGTTTTAGAACCTTTTTCAACTCATGCTGTTTTAATAGTGACTTATATATAAGCACAAATAATAGTATAAACTGTTTTAAACGTTAAAATGAGATGAAAAAGATTTTTCCTTTTTTTCTGTTAGTTCTTCTGCTGGCTTCTTGCCAAAAGGACCCGGACATGTCGAAATTGGACAATGATTTTCTGGTGTTCACGAATCATGATAAGGACGCGAAATTCGAATCGTTCACTACGTTCTACATTCCGGATAGTGTATTGGTTATCGGCACAAGCGAGAAACCTCAGTTCTGGACAGCCAATGAAGCAGACGATATTATCACTACGTTGGTGAATAATATGGAAAGCCGCGGTTTCAAACGCACGCTAGACAAAGATAACGCCGACTTAGGTCTGCAAGTTTCTTACGTACAAAGTACTCAATATTTCGCTGACTACAACGATGGTTACAACTACCCGTACTGGTGGTGGAACTATCCGGGATATTGGAGTCCGGGTTACTGGGGACCGGGTTGGGGAAATTGGTATTACCCGTATCCTGTAGTGTATAGCTATAGTGTAGGTTCCTTGTTGACTGAGTTAGTGGATTTGGATGCTCCTGCCGCTTCTAAGGCAGATGCTAAACTTCCGGTTCTTTGGACCGCTTACATGAGTGGCTTGTTGTCTGGTTCTGATAAATTCGACACTCAGCTAGCTGTTCGTGCTATCGAGCAAGCATTTGTACAATCTCCGTACGTAAAGAAATAATAATTCGAATGATTAAAAGTTTGAGGTTCTATGAAAAAGATAAATAAATTAATCGCTTTACTCATCGTTTGTATGGCGATGCCTGCTCTGGCTGGCGCCCAGGTTTTGAAAAACGCGTATTTTAATGTAGACTGGCAGATCAACTCTCCGTTCGGTCAAGACTTCTCAAAGAAGACTAGCGGTTGGGGTGCTCACGCTGAGGGTGGTTACTATGTGATTCCTAATTTCGCTATAGGTGCGTTCATCTCTTATCATACAAATAATGAGTATGTGGACCGCCAGACGATTCCGGTAAACTCAACATCCGTAATCACTTCCGATCAACAGCATTCTATCTTCCAGTTGCCTTTTGGCGCGGCTTTCCGTTATAACTTCGCTCCGGAAGGACAATTCCAGCCGTATGTTGGCGCTCAGTTAGGTGCTAGCTATAGTGAGATGTCTACCTACATGAACGTGTTGAAGGTTTACGATCGTAACTGGGGATTCTATGTAGCTCCCGAGATCGGTATGACCGTGTACTTCACACCTCAGAAACAGATCGGCGTACATATGGCCGCTTATTATAACTACGCTACCAACAAGGGGGATGTCCTCAGCTATCATATCGATGGTTTGAATAACTGGGGTATCCGCTTAGGTCTAGCGTTCTGATAGACAACGTTTGTTCTTTTAAGTGTTTTATGTAGTTTAGGGAAACGGAGGGCAGTGAATGTCTTCCGTTTCTTGCTTTTATAGGATCTGTAGTTTCACCCCGAATGAAAGGCTTAAATAATCTTTTGGCTTCAAGTAGCTGTTACCGATAGCGTTTATTATATACAAATCGCAGGTGCTCAACTCATAGAAGAAGCTGATGGATTTATGCCAGCTACTATTTGGATTCAGTTTGAGCGTGATCCGCTCCCCGATAAAGATATGGTTACGGATGCGGGTGGAGAACCAATAATATCCCGGGGGATACTTATTCGGTTGCTTGGCCCAGAAATCCCGGTCAAATAGGAAATTTACGTAGATACCGCAACAAAGAGGCTCGAAAGATACTTTTTCTCCCAGATCGATATTCCAAGGAAAATAGTTTTGTTTCAAGGTGAAAGTCACGTTCGCGTGATCATTCGCGTTGCGGGGGACGATACCCAGCAACATATCCGTTTCCCAATGATTCCGGTAATAATTCCAACCGGTACCCACGGAGAGCATCGCCATGGAACCTGCGAATTGTACTTTCGTATAGCGGGGGATGACCCGTTGCCATGCGTTCTCGTACCGTTGCACTCGTTTCGTGTATTTATCCTCTTGCGCATGGAGTGTAAGGGGAATATTGTCGAACTGTTCGTTCCCGGGAGGGGCGTGCATGACTACGATCGTGCGTTTATTACGGGTACTATCCGCTATCTCATTCTTTAGGAAATTAAAATCGGGTACCGGATGGGAATAATCATACTCGATAGCGTTCGTATTGAGGCATACGAATTTCACGTCGCTCACGACAAACGAGAAGTTCTCATTCCCAAAGATTTTACGAAATACTTGGTCGCCATTACCGATCACGTCGTGATTACCGATCAACCCTACGTAAGGCACTTTTAGTTTGGACAAGATATCATCGTTCCACTCGAATTCCTTCTTTAAGCCGAACTCCGTATAATCTCCTCCATGGATAATGAAATCGATGCTATCTAATTGATTAACGTACTTGACGAAATCTTCCGTCTCGTTATAACTTCGCTGGGTATCGCCCATAAAAATAAAACGGATCGTGTCCTTCCCTTCACAGACTTTCTCGATACGCTCGATATTGGTCGGGTTGATCTCCCGGGAAGTATCGGAATCCAGACGGCCGTCATACGGATGATAATCGATTAAGTCGCAAGCCGTGAGGAGCGTAGCGGCAGAAAGGCATATGTATTTCTTTAAAAGCATAGCATCCTAACTTTTTTATATGCAAAGTTAGGATGCTATCAGTACCAAAAAAGGTCATTTCTGAGCTTATACTGGTCTAAAATGTATATTCTATAAAGCGAATACTTGCTTTATTTCCGTGAAGTCAGATAATACGATATCGGCAGTCTCATTTCCTTTATAAGCGCTCCAACCAATACTTTTTAGCCAGATTGTCTGGCATCCGATCCGGGTGGCGGGGACGATATCCTTATCATAGGAATCACCTACGACAACAATCTCGTCGGCGGGAAATCCCAGTTTATCCACTCCTAATCGGAAGATCGCCGGGTCCGGCTTACGGATACCTACGACCGCCGATTCCACGATAGCGCCGAATAAATGATCCAAACCGAAATCTTTCAACACGGATTCTATGTTCCCATAGAAGTTCGATACCAATACCAATGGGCAACGTTCCGCTAATTGCTCCAGAATGGGGCGGGCGCTATCGATTGCCTTCCGGGCGTATTCGTAACACCAATCCGCTAATTGTTCCGGTAACTCCGGGGTAATCGCCTCGGCGGATAAATGCCCGTTCTCTTTCAGCCATTGGATTTGTAAATCGCTTTTCAAGCGCAACATATCCAGAAACGTATGATGAGGCTTCACGATCGGATTCTTTCCAAGCGTTCTTTCTCCATGTACATAGGCATCACGGAAAACCGCTTTGGATACGGGAACCTTCAAGGCCTCATACGCCATCCAGATCACCTCTGCCCAGTGCATGCCGTTACTGTCTATCGTTCCGCCGTAATCAAAGAGGATTCCTTTTACTTTGTCTAAATTGAACATAATCGAATGGGGTAAAAAAACGTTATAACTGTTTGCTGAAATCTTCACAAATATGCTCATGCTTTTTGATCATATAGAGCAACATCGAGTTTAATACGGTCAGCTCGAATACGAAATACAGCCAAGGCATGTCGATGAAAAGGCTGACAAACAAAGCGATCACCCGGGTATTGAATGATAGCATATTCGTATATTTCATTAATGGCAGGCTCTTTGTTCGAAAAGCCTTACGGAACCATTCCGGCGCTTGTCCGTTGTATTTCTCACGGATGATGTTCATCATGTGTTGGAATTTAGGTGTCCATGCTTCTTGACCTATCGTATAATTAATGTAGAAGGTCTCGAACAATTTATAGATAAAGTCATGTTTCCAACTCATCTTCTTATAATTCTCCTTCAATTGGGGAGAGTGGGAGAGCTCGCTACCCGATTTACCTTTCAAGAACAACAAGTGAATATTGCGATAATAATCCGCCATGGCCGCTTGCTTGCTATGGAAGAATCCCGTCGTAGCCGCCAATAGCCAGATCCATATTCCCCATTCCGGCGTGAGGCGTAAGCAGATTGCCGCGTAGATAGCGATAAACCAGAAATCGCCGGCGGCACCGTCCAAGATACGTCCCAAGGCACTTTTCTGTCCGGTCATACGGGCCAATTGTCCGTCTGCGCTATCATACGAGTTTGCCCAGATTAACAGTAACATGCCGATCACGTTGATAGCGAGGCTCTGGAAATAGAAACAGATACCTGCCGCTATGCCGATAAAGATGCTGGCGATCGTGATACTATTGGGCGATACCCCCAATTTATTAAAGAACAAAGCCCATTGGTAGCCAATAGGACGATAGAAATGAATATCGATAAACTCCTCGGTGTCCAAAGATTTTAAGGTTGACTCCAGACTGGGAGTAGACTTAGTCTCACTCATGATTGATTTTGTTAAAACGATTTAGATGTGTTCTCGCATAAGATCCCAGATACGACGTGCGATGTTTGGAGCCGCTTCTTCCCGGCAAGGGGCGAAACTAGGCCAATCATTGAAATCGATAATTCGCATGACACCATCCTCGGAGACGATGCAATCTCCCCCGTAAATATGTATGCTCAATACCTCGGCTGCCTTGTGGCAGAGCAGACGAAGCTGCGCTTCGTCGAAGGGGATCCCCTTCGCTGTACCATTGATAACTTCTAAGCCAAATTTACTATGATGCATGTTCGATGGATAGAACCAATAAAAGAAATCGGTTCCAGCTACCCCGTAAAATTTCACCAAATCGCCTACCAGATGCTCATTGATTACCGCCGACGGGATACCACGGATAGCGTATTCCTTCAATATGCTTTTCGCCTCTTCCGGGTTTCTCACGTAGGTGACGTCTTCCCGGTGGATGGCGTGGAAATCTCCCCGTTTGATCCAGCAATTAAAGAAACCGGCTTTCTCAAGGGCTTCTGTCGGATCCTCATCTGTCCGTAAGATTAAACTTTCCGGATGGGAGATATGATTGGATAATAGGAGGCGGGTCATTTTCTCACGGGTACAATTCTCGATCCCGTAACCCGAGTTCACCACGAAATAATTTTTATCCTCTAGTTCTTGCAGCTTATGGATGGACTTCCAGTCTCTTACCATATTAAAGATACCCTTTTCCTTCGGGTCTTGTAGCAGCAGATCCGATTCGATATATTCGTTTACATCGCATCCCAATTTTCGTAAATGCTGGGCTGTCAAGGCGAAGATCGCCGCGTCGTTGCCGATATGATTGGGGGAGAATTGATTTCCTCTGCGGATACCTGCTAAAGTTAATTTACTCATTGTTAGACAGTATTCTTTATGACTTTAAAAATGATTCGGCTTTCAAAATGTCATCGGCGTGATCCACGTCGATGATCTTGCTGAAAGGATAGGCCTTTAGCCTCAACCCCTCGGCGATGAGCTGCCGTTGATAATTGCGCATTCTCGACATTCCCTGCGAGATGGCGTTGTTCAATACACCCAGAGCCGGACGCCTCAAGCAATAGATACCTCCCGATATGTAACGGCAATCACCGTCTGCCTGATCTAGGAAATTCCGGATGTAAAGTTCGTTGTCTGTTTCTACATATAAGGGTTTCTCGTCGTCAATAAAATCAGTGACGGCCATCAATCCGTCCAGTTTATCCTCTTGGATGAACTGTTGGATATAGCCGCTGAACTCTTCTTCCTTGAAGATCGTGTCTACAGTAGTTAAACAAATCTTATCACCATCCAGATAATGACTCAGCTCGTAGAAGCTGTGCATAGAGCTGGGGGTGGATTTTACCAACAGGTAAAAGGGTATAGGTAGTCGCAGGGCCTTCAGGTAATCCTGTACCTCGGTCATCTCCTCGTTTACGATGATACTGATAGAGGTAGCGTTATTTTTCAAAAAAACGTCTATCAACCGGTCTATCAGAGCGACACCGTTGAGTCTAACCAGAGGCTTTGGCCACTTAACACCTTCTTGCGCCAAGCGGGAGCCTTCGCCGGCGGCAATGATCGCGTAATCCATAACTTTTATTAGTTCAAATAATAATTTCGCAAAGTTACGAGATTTCTGAGATAGTTTTAGGCTATATCGTTGATATAATTGGTCAAAATTTCTATAAATTAGGACTATTTGACTAGAACAACAAAGACGTTATAAAGAGCTTGAATGTTTTTTTGAAAATAATTATCGTTTTATAGTTGCTAATTCAAATAGAATGCTTTCCTTTGTGCCATGAACAAAAGATAGTTTGTATAGCTCTTTTATCTTTTAGCATTTATTCATCAGCGATGATAATACTTTCTTTTAGAGATTGACTTCACCAACCATCCTTGTTTTATTATTAATTTTTATTTTTTTATATCATTTTCGTATGAATATTTACATTGGAAACCTGAATTATCGGGTAAGAGAATCAGACTTACAACAGATTCTGGAAGAGTATGGTGTTGTAGACTCAGTTAAAATCATTGTTGACCGTGACACAAAACGTTCTAAGGGCTTCGCTTTCGCTGAGATGCCTAACGCTGCAGAGGCTCAAAAAGCTATCGAGGAGTTGAACCAAGCTGAGTACGAAGGTCGTCAGATGGTTGTTAAAGAAGCTATCCCTAGACGTTAAATTTTAGAAGAAAGAAATTTTTAAAATAAGACGAAAAAGCGGGGAAACGAGGTGAAAACTTCCGTTTCCCCGCTTTCTTTTTTCAGTGTATTTTGTTTATGTTCGCGAGAAATTTTAAGAGTGATGAAGAATATAGGTGTTAGGAGTCTCATTGTGGGTCTTTGCTTGATGGGATTGGGGAGTTGGTCTCCCTCGCTGAAGGCGCAGATCGCGGATCGTGTCTATAAGACGGATTATCATATCGACCCGGAGAAAGCCCGGGAGTTGTCCGTGGAGTTGGATAATATTAGCTTCTTCAAGGATAACGAGTATACGGGTAAATTTACCAAAGGGTATTCGTTGCCGGGGCTTTGGGTACAAGGCAAAGCGGTTTATTATCCCTTGCGGAATATCAAGTTGGAGGCGGGTGTCCATATGTTGATCTATCATGGGGCGAATAAATATCCGAGCATGGCTTATCAGGATATCGCTTATTGGAAGGGAGACCAATACCAAAAAGGGGTACATGTGTTGCCCTATTTCCGGGCGCAGATGGCCCTCTCGGATCATGTGAACATCGTGCTGGGAAATATTTACGGCGCTTCCAACCATAATTTGATAGAGCCTCTTTATAATCCGGAGTTGAATTTGACCTGCGATCCCGAGGCGGGCTTGCAGTTGTTATATGACTCGAAGGCTTTCGACTTGGATGTGTGGGTGAACTGGCAGAGCTTTATTTTCCGGGAGGATGTGCATCAAGAGGCGTTTACCGTCGGGATCTCTTCACGGGTAAAGTACAACGACCCGGCTTCCCGTTTCCATTTCTATACGCCGGTGCAAGGATTGGTGCAGCATAGGGGAGGCGAGATCGACACGATCTTCAACAATTCTGTGCAAACCTTGATGAATGGCGCGATCGGTGTCGGAGGTGTATGGAATACCGGACATCGTATTTTCAAGAACTTGAACGTGGAACTGGATGCTACCGGTTATTATCAGCAAGCGGGAGAGATATGGCCTTTTGACAGCGGATATGGCTTGTATGCCCGTGCTTCCGCCGATATCTATGATTTTCGGGTGAAAACGTCGTATTGGACCTGCAAGGATTTCATCTCTATGTTTGGTAGCCCGTTTTTCGGGGCGGCCTCGATGATTGATGAGGGGGTTACGTTCGACCGTCCGCAAATGATCTATCTGGGGGTGGAATATTCCCGGCAACTAACGAAGGGTTTCTCGATAGGGGTAGATGTGGACGTTTTTCATCATCTCTCCGGAGATATGAATGATGCGGATGCAGTAAAACAACCGATGGGAAGCGCCACGAGTTTTACGGCAGGGGTTTACATGCGTATCAATCCGTCTTTCTTGATTAAAAAATTCTGATCATTACCTTCATACATAAACACAGTAGTATTCGATTGTGAATACTACTGTGTTTTTCTATGAATACTATTGTGTTCAGCCGTGAATACAATAGTGTTTTTATTCAATTACTAAATCAATCTTTTTCAGTGTCTTATCGTCCGAGGAACCTCCATATAGGATTTGGTATTTACCCGGGCGAACCTCCATGGTCTGCGTATTGTCATTGAAGGATTGGAAAGCTTTCGGTTCCAATTGGATGCTAACCGGTTGTTCGCTGCCAGCCTTCACGTTCACACGTTTGAATGCTTTCATCGCTTTTAGCGGTCCGGCAGGATCGTTCGGGTTCTTGATGTAGATCTGAGCGACCTCGTCACCATCCATCTTGCCTGTATTGGCGATATCGAAGGAGAGGGTAACCGATTCGTTGGAAGCGATCTTATCCTTTGACAACTTAGCGTTCTTATAATCGAATGTTGTATAGCTCAAGCCATAACCGAACGGATAAAGCGGAGTCTGCGTCATGTAACGATAGGTACGGCCTTTCATGCTGTAATCTTGGAAGTCCGGAAGCTGGTCTACGGATTTATAGAACGTGATCGGCAAGCGTCCGGCCGGGTTATAGTCTCCGAATAAAACGTCGGCCACGGCTGTCCCACCTTCTTGTCCGCCATACCAAGCGTTCAAGATAGCGTTTACATGATCGTTCTCCCAGTTCAATGCCAATGCGCTACCTGTACATACCACGTATACCACAGGCTTTCCGGTGGCTACCAAGGCTTTAACCATTTCCTTCTGTACGGCTGGGATCTCGATATTCGTGCGGTCGCCTTTCCGGAAACCTTCAGCGTCTACCGGCATTTCCTCACCTTCCAGACGTGGAGAGATACCACCTACGAATACGATGACATCAGCGTCTTTAACCTTGCTGGCCGTAGCTTGGAAATCTACGGGTGTGCGTACGCCTACCGTAAAGTTCAGGTCAGCGCTACCCGTGCGTTGCATGTATTCGATCTTTATGGGATATTTCTCACCTTTCTTAGCGTTTAGCGTATAGAGTTTTTCCGCTCCATATTCGTTTTCCCATACCTCGGCGACTTTAGCCGTATCGATATACAGGCGGAATGCGTCGTTTCCGGATAGTTTGAACTCGACAGGACCATCTATCGGAGACTCGAATTCACCCGTAAAGCGAGCCGTGAAATTCGTCAAGTTCACGTTCGGGGCGAATTGGGTGTTACCTCCGGTGGTATAATGAAGCTCTTTCGCTAATCCCTTGTAGGCGGGGGTACCCTCGAACTCGGTATTGTTGAAGAATTCGGAGGCGAAACCCTGTCCCGCCGTGGAAGATACGTGGCTACCTAGGTCTGTCACGACAAAATCGGCGGTATGGTTGCAACCCAGCTCGTAGATAACCTCTGCGTTCGGGACTTTATTGCGGATACCTTCCACGATCGTAACGGTCTTGCTAGGGAAGCCATTGTAGTTGGCCCATAGCATGGTAGAGTCCGCCGCGTTCGGTCCGACTACGGCGATCTTCTTGATATTCTTGTCCAGAGGAAGCATATTATTCTTGTTCTTCAACAAAACGATACTTTTACGTGCCATATCCAGTGCCTTGGCGATATGCTCCGGGCTCTCGACTACGCTGTAAGGTATCTTAGAATAAGGAACCTGCTCGTCCGGATCGAACATACCTAGCTCGAAGCGGCCTTTCAGCAGGCGGCGTAAGGATACGTCCAGATCTTTCTCCGAGATCTTACCGTCGGCCAAGGCTTTGTTTAGCGCACGGTAGCTACCGCCACATTCTAGGTCGGTACCGTTCAATACGGCGTCGGCGGATGCGCTCTCAGCGTCCGGGTGCGTCTCATGACGAGGCGTATTCTTGTCTTTCCTCCAGAAATCATCGATAGCTCCGCAGTCGGAGAGGATGATATTGTCGTATCCCCAACTGTTACGCAAGATATCGATCAATAATTTGTCGCTGCTACAGCAAGGTTTACCCTCGAAACGGTTGTAGGCGCACATTACCTCTTGTACATCGCCTTCCTTAACTAATGCCTCGAAAGCTGGAAGATACGTCTCGTACAAGTCACGAGGGGTAGCTTCTGCGTTGAATTCGTGGCGGTTCCATTCCGGGCCGCTGTGTACGGCGTAATGCTTGGCGCAAGCGTGTGTCTTATAATAATTAGGATCATCGCCTTGCAATCCGCGGGTTACGGCTACACCCATCTTCTCGGTCAAGTAAGGGTCCTCGCCATAGGTTTCCATACCCCGTCCCCAGCGAGGGTCACGGAAGATATTGATATTCGGGGTCCAGAAAGTAAGACCTTTGTAACGGTCGTACTCCTTGTCTTTCTGGTATTGGTGGTATTTGGCACGGGCCTCGTCGCTGACCATCGTGAAGGTCTCGTGAACGGCGTTATCGTCGAAGGTAGCCGCCATGGCGATCGCTTGCGGGAATACGGTCGCACGTCCGGCACGAGCCACACCGTGAAGAGCCTCGTTCCACCAGTCGTAAGTCGGGATTCCCAAACGCTCGATGGCGGGGGTTACGTTCATCATTTGGCCGATTTTCTCCTCCGGTGTCAGCCGGGATAGTAAGTCGTCGATACGTTCCTCCAAGGGAAGTTCCGGATTCCGGAAAGGGTAATCTTGTTGTTTTTCACTACAAGAGGCGGTGAGTAGGAGGGTGATCATCGCTACTGTCAGTTGTTTCATTTTCATGTTATTAAATTTTAGATATTGTTTATCTTACATTATTACTTATTGTAAACTATTTTAAGATAGATCGTTATCTTTGATATTGATGATGCAAAACTACGATTTTAGAAGCATTTTTTCAAACAGGAATACTTAAAATAGGTTACTTTCGTGGTTATTCATTTAAAAGCCCTACTTTTGCCGTAACAGATTAAAACACGAAAGAATGATGAAGAAGTATCTATTTTTGTTACTAATAGGGGCCGCTAGTTTGACGGCCTGCGGAGACGATGACGATCCCGTTGTTCCGGAATTGAATAAGCTAACGAAAGTTTCTTGTTATAAAGATGGAGCTTCAAGCCCGCTTTTTACCGCTGATATCAATTATACGAGCGATGGCAAGATCTCAAATATAAATTTGGGAGTGGATAAGTTATTGTTCATTTATTCGGATGGTAAATTCTCTGTCACGGGCATTCATTCCGGTGAGGTTATAGAGGAATATACATTAAGCGGAAATGTAATTACAAGTAAGAAGATCTCTCAAGAGAATCCATACGCCAGCAACGAGATCTATGTAAGCGATGAATATTCCTATCGTTATTCAGGCTCGAATTGGGTGTTGACTTCTTGGAATGCCCGTTGGCCGAAAGAGTTTGGGACGGGATACGAGGAGAGAAGTTATCCGGAGTACGAGAAATATACATGGGAGAACGGCAACGTGGTTCTATATGCCCAGTCATTGGATAGCCGGGAGATGAGGTACGAGTATAGCGTGGCGGAGGCTCCTAAGAACTTCCCTCTGCGAGTGATCGGTTCTTTCTCGCCGGTTGGCTTTGAGTCTGTAACTCCTCTGAACTTGTTATATGGTATCCAGAACCGGAATCTTCCGATCCGTGCCTACACCTATACGATCCCTAACCAGAGCGAGGTGAAAGCTGAGTACAAATACACCTATACCACCGTGGGAGATTATATAACGGGTATGACTATCGATGAGAATGACGGAGGAACCGCAAGCTCTTATAAGTATACTTTCGAGTATAATTTCGCCGTGAAGTAAGGAGACATGCCTTGTTTGGTTTAATTAACATACGCATATGCAGCATTTCCGCCCTAAAACGCATTTCTAATTTTATAGAATTAAAAGGTTGATTAGTTTAATTGATAAACTTAGAAAGGAAGTATTATGAACGGATTCTTTAATTTTAGGAAATTAGTTGTAGGTGTAATGGCGGCTACTTGTTTTATGGGGTTTCAATCTTGCTTGGACGATGATGATGATTATCCTTACAGTAAAGTGTTGCCGAATGCGTTGGTGACGGTTAAGCCGGTCGATGATGGTTCATATTTTCTTCAATTGGATGATAGCACGACCTTGTTGCCTGTCAATATGACCTCTTCTCCCTTCGGGCAGAAGGAGGTGAGAGCGTTGGTGAATTTTGACGAGACGAACGAGTCTAGCGGAATTTACAGCAAGGCCGTAAATATTAATTGGATCGACAGTATCCTTACAAAACCAATCGCTCCGGATTTGGGGGTGACTAGCAACGATTCGATCTATGGCTCCGACCCTGTGGAGATCGTGAACGATTGGGTTACCATCGCCGAGGACGGATATCTGACACTCCGTTTCAGGACGATCTGGGGAGACCGCAATAAGGCTCATTTTGTAAACCTACTGACAGGCAAGGACCCGGAGAATCCTTATGAGGTAGAGTTCCGCCATAATGCTTATGGCGATGTATATGGCGCATATGCGGATGGACTGGTCGCTTTTAAATTGGATAGCCTTCCGGATACGAATGGTAAGACGGTTAAGTTGAAATTAAAATGGAAGTCATTCGATGGCGATAAGTCTGTGGAATTCAATTATTGTTCACGCAAGTCTACTCCGGCAAAAGCATCCATAGCTGCCGAGAGAAGCGCCTTAAATTTGAAATAGGTCGGTTTGATCGTTTAAATAGATGGGGATTTGGCAGGGAGTGAATCTCCCTTGCTTTTTGAAAGTTCTTTCCTAGTGATAGGGAAGGACTTTTTTTATGGATAGAAACAAAAAAGGACTCTTCTTAGAGTCCTTTTTATTCGTGGGCAGTGATGGATTCGAACCACCGAAGGCGAAAGCCAGCTGAGTTACAGTCAGCCCCATTTGGCCACTCTGGTAACTGCCCATTCCAATATGTTTTCTTGAGCCTCTTGTCGGATTCGAACCAACGACCCCGAGATTACAAATCACGTGCTCTGGCCAACTGAGCTAAAGAGGCATCTGTTATTTGTTTGCGGGTGCAAAGGTAGTAATAATATCTTACGATGCAATAGCTGGAGGCATTTTTTTCAAAAGGGAACGAAAAAAACCGTCCGGGAAAACTCTCGGGCGGCTCTTCTCTACACGTAACTTACATCAAATTAAATCAATATCTCTTACCAACGGTTTCCCAGTCGATAATCCCCCACAATGCGTTCAAATGATCCGCACGGCGGTTCTGGTAATCCAGATAGTAAGAATGCTCCCATACATCGAATCCCATGATCGGAGTCAATCCCTTAACGACCGGGTTACTACCGTTGGGTTCTTTGGTAATTGAAAGTTTGCCGTCTTTATCTTTAGCCAACCATACCCATCCTGAGCCGAACAAGCCTGTACCGGCAGCCACGAACTCTTTCTGGAAGTTCTCGAACGATCCCCACGTAGACTTGATAGCCTCGGCTAGCTTACCCGTAGGCTCGCCACCTCCGTTCGGGGAGAATTGGGTAAAATATAGATTGTGATTCAATACTTGGCCGGCATTGTTGAAAATGGCTCCGTCAGACTCACGAACGATCTGCTCCAGCGGAGCGTTCTCGAATTTCGTGCCCTCAATCAGCTTATTAAGGGTATTTACATAGTTCAATAAATGTTTTCCGTAATGGAAATCAATTGTTTGTTTGCTGATAACTGGTTCTAAACCGTCGTTTGCGTACGGTAACTGGATTAACTCGAATTTCATAACTTCTTCTTTTTTATCTGTTATTTGACTATTTGTGATCATTAATAATAAACTTAAACATAATGTAAGCATTGTCTTCTAGTTTTTTATGTTGATTTACTATATAAACAGAGCCGAGGGGATGAAAGTTCTGGGTTCGGTGATGATTTTTTAGTGAAAATATGTTTGCGGCTAAAGTTTTATAGGGAAAACTATGCGTTATATATCGCGAAAGTTTCTATTTTTGTGCGCTCTTAAGCTTTTATTAATTAGTAAAACATATTTGTAGATGGTAAAGAAAGTTGGGAATTTAATTCCAAACACCTTTTTTATTACAAAAGGAAGTGGCGAATCAGACTTGGAGAAACACGCTGGTTCTTACCACATGGCTCTTTATGACGCCGGTATCTCTGATTTTAATATCATGACGTATTCGTCAGTGATACCCGCTACGGCACATCTGGCAACCATGGATGAACTAGACCTTCCTCCATTTGGTTCGGAAATGAAAACGATCATGGCTGTATCCCATGGATATCAGGATGAGTTCGTGTCTGCTGGTGTGGTTTACGCATGGATGTATAAGGATGAGAACTTTGATGAGAAGGTTGGTGGCCTTGTGTGTGAGGTCAGCGGACGTTACCGTATCGAGGAGCTTGAGTCTCGTCTGATCCGTGTTATCAACGATCTTCATCAGAAGACGTATGGGAAGTATTATCTTGGAGAGCTTAACTTTATCACCGAGGGAATCACGATCGAGAAACGCTATGGAACGGCGTTGGCCGCCCTTTGCTTCGTGGATTTCCTTCAACCGGAGATCGAGGAATAAGCCGTGTTGAGTATTTTTTGTGATATTTATAGAGCCGGTTCCTTTCAAGAGCCGGCTTTTTTGTTAACTTTGAGCAACAAAAAACATATAAATATTGTTTTCGTGATATGAAAAAGATAATTAATCCGTGGGAAGGGCTGGACGGTTATATGTGTTTCGGTTGCGCTCCGAACAATCCGCTGGGGCTGCATATGGAGTTTTTTGAGGATGGTGACGATATCGTGGCGTTCTGGAAGCCTCAAGGTACTTACCAAGGATGGCTGCGTACGTTGCACGGAGGTATACAGACTACGCTGATGGATGAGTTGGCCGGCTGGGTGGTCTTGCGGAAGTTGCAGACCTCCGGGGTGACTTCACGCCTCGACGCCAAGTTTATGAAGAGTATCTCTACGGACGAGCCCCAGCTGACGATACGGGGACGGATGACAGACCGGAAACGGAACGCCATCTTCATAGAGACCGAGATCTATAACTCGGCGAATGAGTTGTGTACCCGTGCCGAGATGGTTTATTTCATCACCCCGCAAGAACGTGCGATGGAGGAGTTTGGTTTTTGTGGGTGTAAGACTGAGGATGAACATTAGTATAAATAAAAAGAAAAGTTAGGTTATTATGAAGTATGTTGGGGCTCACGTGAGTGCGGTCGGTGGGGTTGAGAATGCCCCCGTTAATGCCCATGAGATCGGTGCGAAGGCTTTTGCCCTTTTCACCCGGAATCAGAGGCAATGGAAGTCGCAGCCGTTGAAGGCGGACAGTATCCATTTATTTAAGGAGCGGTGTGAAGCGTACGGTTACGATCCGGGATGTATCTTGCCGCACGATAGCTATTTGATCAATCTGGGGAACCCGGACGCCGAGGGATTGCAGAAATCCCGTGACGCTTTTCTGGACGAGATGACACGCTGCGAGCAACTGGGACTGAAAATGCTGAATTTCCATCCCGGAAGCCATTTGGGGAAGATGGAGGTGGATACCTGCCTGTCTCGCATCGCCGAGTCGATCAATATCACGTTGGCTCAGACGAGTGGCGTATGTGCCGTGATAGAGAATACGGCGGGGCAAGGCTCGAACTTGGGATATACCTTCGAGCAGATCGCCTATATTATAAACGAGGTAGAGGATAAGAGCCGGGTGGGAGTATGCCTCGATACGGCGCACACGCTTGCCGCCGGTTACGATATAAAGACACCGGAGGGATTTTCCGAGACATTCCGTCATTTCGACGAGGTGGTCGGCTTTTCTTATTTAAGGGGGATGCACTTGAACGATTCTAAAAAGGAGCAGGGATCACGTGTGGACCGGCACGAGAGTATCGGTAAAGGCTTGATGGGCCTTGATACCTTCCGCATGATCATGGCGGACCCCCGTTTCGACAATATGCCCTTAATCCTAGAGACCCCGGACGAGGCGCTTTGGCCGGAGGAGATACAGCTTCTATATAAACAATTAAAATCTTGATTATATGTTCATTTTAATGCCTGTCATTTTTGTCTTAGGAATCCTCGCTATTGCCTTGGAGGATAAGATCAAAATAAATAAAGCGGCCATAGCGTTGTTCATGGCTATCTCTATGTGGATGATATTGATGTTCGATGCCTACAATATTTTCGTCGAACGCTCTAGTACGATCTTTCAAGAGTTCTTGACCCAGAACCCGGAGATGGCCAGCTTGCCCCCGCATGAGCAATTTATTAATTTTATATCGAACCGTGCGATTGTTTATCATTTAGGAAACGTCTCCGAGACGCTTTTCTTCGTGATGTGTTCCATGTTGATCGTGGATATCGTGGATAAGCATGGTGGTTTTAGGGCCGTGACCGGGTATATCCGTACGCCGAATAAACGTAAGCTGTTGTGGTATATAAGTTTCGCTACTTTTTTCTTCTCCGCCTTGTTGGATAACTTGGCAGCCGCTATCGTGATCATGGCGGTGTTGCGTAAGCTGGTACCGGATCGTACGGATCGTTTGAAATATGCCTGTATGGTGATTATAGCGGCGAACGCCGGTGGCTCATGGTCGCCGATTGGTGATGTGACGACCATCTTGCTTTGGGTCGGAAAGAATATCTCGGCGATGCACCAGATCTCTCACGTATTTATCCCCGCTTTGGTTAATATGTTGGTGCCGTTGACGATCGCCCATTTCTGGTTGTTCAAGAAAGGATCTACCTTGCGTGTGTTGAGCGAGGAGGAGCAAGGCGACGAGTACATACCAGAGATACCGAACCGCTCACGTCGGATGATCTTTGTGATCGGCGTGCTTTCCTTGGCGTTGGTGCCTGTCTTCCAGATGGTGACGAACTTGCCGCCGTTCTTGGGCGTCTTGCTGGGATTGGTGATCCTTTGGTTCTATACGGATTTGATGTATAGCAAGCTGCATATGCATGAGTCCCAGAAACTCCGTATTTCCCAATTGTTGCCGAATATCGATTTGGCTACGATCTTCTTTTTCTTGGGGATCTTGATGGCCGTGGGAGCATTGGAGACTTCCGGGCAGCTAGGGATCATGTCCGCTTTCTTGGATAAGCATGTGCATGAGCCGTATCTGATCAGCTTCGTGATCGGTGCCTTGTCCTCCTGCGTGGATAACGTAGCCTTGGTAGCTGCTACGATGGGTATGTACCCGATCGTGGAGCAGGTGGCCGACTTATCGCCTTATGCCCAGTTCTTCGTATCGGACGGTGGTTTCTGGACCTTCTTGGCTTATTGCGCCGTGACGGGTGGTAGCATCTTGATCATCGGATCGGCTACGGGCGTTACGGTAATGGGATTGGAGAAGATCGATTTTATGTATTATACGAAACGGTTCTCTATCTTGGCGTTGATCGGCTATTGTTGCGGCGCCGGTGTATATATGCTTTTATTTGCTTAAAACTTTATTTATATGAAGAAGAGTTGGATTTTATTAACCGCTTGCGCCGCCCTGTTATCCGGGGTGGAGGCTATCGCCTGTACCGGTTTGCTGGTGGGCAAGAAGGCTTCGACAGACGGTTCGGTAATGATTAGTTATGCGGCGGACTCGCATTCCCTGTATGGGGAGATGTATCGTTGGCCCGCCGCTACATGGCCGAAGGGCGCCATGTTGGAAGTGAAGGAATGGGATACGGGGAAACCGCTGGGCAAGATCGCCCAAGTGGAGAAGACCTATTCCGTAGTGGGTAACATGAACGAGCATCAGGTGGCTATCACGGAGAGTACGTTCGGAGGACGCCATGAATTGGTGGATACGACGGGTATCATGGATTACGGTAGCTTGATCTACATCGCTTTGCAACGTTCCAAGTCGGCTCGTGAAGCGATCAAGGTCATGACGGACTTAGTAAAGGAATATGGCTATTACAGCAGTGGCGAGACGTTCTCTATCGCCGATAAGAACGAGGCTTGGGTGATGGAGATGATCGGCAAGGGACCGGGTAACAAAGGTGCCGTTTGGGTAGCGATCCGCATCCCGGACGATTGTATCTCGGCGCATGCCAACCAGTCCCGTATCCAGCAGATACCGTTTGACGATAAGGAGAATTGCATGTACTCGCCGGATGTGGTTTCTTTCGCCCGTGAGAAAGGATATTTCAAGGGAAAGGACGCTGATTTCAGTTTCGCCAAGGCTTATTGCCCGTATGATTTCAGCGCCTTGCGTGGATGCGAGGCTCGTGTATGGTCTTTCTTCCGTAAATATGATACCACGATGGATCAGTATATGGATTTTATCAAGGGTGATCCTTCCAAGGAGCCGATGCCTCTGTATGTGAAGCCGAATCGTAAGCTTTCCGTTCAAGACGTACAGAATGGCATGCGCGACCATTACGAGGGAACGGATCTGGATATGACGAAAGATGCCGGTGCCGGCTCGTATAAGGTTCCTTACCGCTGGCGGCCGATGACGTTCGAGGTAGACGGGCAGGAATATACGAATGAACGTGCCATAGCGACGCAACAAACGGGCTTCGTGATTGTTCCACAAATGCGTAACTGGTTGCCGGACGCTATCGGTGGTATCTTGTGGTTTGCCGTGGACGACGCTGATATGGCGGTCTTCACTCCTGTATATGCGTCGGTAACGGATGTTCCGGAGTGCTATCGGGTGGGAAACGGCGATTTGCTGAACTTCTCTTGGACTTCCGCTTTCTGGATTCATAACTGGGTGGCTAATATGGCTTACCACAAATATAGCTTCATGATTCAGGATATCCGTAAGGTACAGCAGGAGTTGGAGAATGGTTATCAAGAGACCGTACCGGCTATCGATAAGGCGGCTCAGGAGTTGTATGCCAAGGACCCGGCGGAGGCTGTCAAGTTCTTAACGTGGTATAGCACGACTAATTCAGACTCCGCTACCGCCCGCTGGAAGCAATTGGGTGAGTATTTGCTGGTAAAATACATCGATGGAAACGTGAAGAAAGAGGTGAACGGACAGTTCAAGCGTAATCCGTACGGCCAGCCTGCGTCTCCCGATTTTCCCGGATATGACGAGGACTATTACCGTAGCATCGTGAAGAGTGCCGGCGATCGACTGAAAGTAAAATAAATACCAATAATAATCTAATGTTGAACTAAACGAAAGAAAGCGTATGAAAAAGTTTGTAATGATGCTGATGTTAGCAGTCTTTAGTCTGGGAGCTTATGCGCAGACGCAGCAAGGACAATCTGCCGTGGGATTTAACATCGGTTATGGATTCGATTCGAAGAATGCCACGTTAGGAGTTGATTACCGCTATTGTATCACGGATGCGGTACGTTTGAGCCCCTCTCTTACTTATTTCGTAAAGAATGATAATCACAGCACTTGGGCGATCGACTTGAATGCTCATTATGTAGTGAAGTTAAGTGAGATGTTCGGTTTTTATCCATTAGCGGGGCTTAGTCTGTCCTTTTGGAATTGGGATGCGGGCCATGGCCTTTCTCATAACGAGACTCGTCTGGGAGCCAATATCGGTTTAGGCGGTGAGGTTTATGCTACCGACAATCTTTCGATAGGATTGGAGGTGAAGTATAATATCATCAAGGATTTCGATCAGGCCATGCTGGGTGTTCGCGTAGGATATAGTTTCTGATCCCAATATAGTCACAGCCCCACGGCAGTACTGCCGTGGGGTTACACCAGTACTGCTTCCGGCTCTCGCCGATACTGGTGTAGCCCATTGACGGTACAGGCGTTTCCTTTATTCCTTCATTCCTTCACCGGCTCCTACACACACACGCACGTATACGCATACGCGTATTATTAATGTACGCATACATGTGTGTGGGTGTGTGTAAAGGGGTAGGTGAAGGAATGAAGGAAATAATCATTTCCTTTTTCTCGATTGCTTACCATCTCAAATAATCCTCGAACGTGACTTTCTCGAAATTGGGGATTACCTCATATACTTTATCTCTTAAAGATTCCGCCGGATTCGTCGTACTTAACCCGATGACACGCATCCCTGCGTCCTTCCCGGACTGTATGCCGTTGAAAGAATCCTCGAATACGATACAATCCTCGGGAGATACGTTCAAGTCTTTCGCCGCCAATAGATAACACATCGGATCGGGCTTACCTTGCGTGATGCGGTCGGCGGTCACTAGGGTATCGAATAGATTGTCCAGATGTAGAAGCCCGAAAGCCCGTTTCACCTTCGCGTTATCCGAGCTGGTAACCAAGCCTATCTGTACGCCGTGCTCCTTCAGCATACGGATGAACTCGATGGAGCCGGGCATGGGAGGCAAGGGCATCGTCTTCTCATACTCTGTAGATTCTTTGGTCACCATTTGGCGGAACTCCTCCGTATATCCGGAAAAATACTTCTCCAGAATATACGGTAGGGTCGTACCCTTTATAATATCAGCGAAATTATCGATACCTAAGCCATAACGTTTAGCGGCATCGTTCCAGAATAAATCGTAAATAGGTTCCGTATCTACTACTACGCCGTCAAAATCGAACAAGGCGGTCTTTAGTTGTTTCATATAAATAATCATTTAATATTTATATCGCGAAGATACGTCTATTTTTTATGAAATCGATTATCTTTGTGGACGCACACATTGCTTGATTATATACATTAAAAATAAATAAGACATGAAGACACTAGTAATTTGTACCGCCATGAGCGCTATGATCCTTTGCGCCTGCGGTGGAAAAAACACGCAAAGTACGGAAGAGACAGCTAAGGTAGTACCGATGGCCGTAATTACACCGGCGATCAATCAATTGACCGACCAAGAGAAAGCCGAGGGTTGGGCGCTCCTTTTTGATGGTAAGACAACGAAAGGCTGGCGTGGAGCGCACAAAGACGCTTTCCCGGATCACGGATGGATGGTGAAAGATGGCGAATTGATCGTGCAGAAATCCGACGGTAGCGAGTCTACGAACGGAGGCGATATCGTTACGGAGGGTGAATATTCCGCCTTTGAGTTCAGCGTGGATTTTAAGATCACCGAAGGGGCCAACAGCGGTATTAAATACTTCGTGACCGAGCAAGAGAAGCAAAAAGGCTCCGCTTACGGCTTGGAGTTCCAGCTATTGGATGACGCTAAGCACCCGGATGCCAAGCTTTACACGACTTTCCCCGGTAGTCGTACCCTTGGAAGCTTGTATGATCTGAAGAAAAGCGAGAACATCCATTTCAACGGCGTAGGAGAGTGGAATACGGCCGTGGTGAAGGTATTCCCGAACAACCACGTAGAGCACTGGCTGAATGGTGTGAAGGTATTGGAGTACGAGCGTGGCAGCAAGGAGTTCCGTGATTTGGTGAAGGGCAGTAAATACGCTGATCCATCTTATAATGCGGGTGGTGCTTTCGGCGAGGCTCCGAAAGGACACATCCTTTTGCAGGATCATGGGGATGAGGTAGCGTTCCGCAATATCAAGGTGAAGGAGTTGAAATGATCGCCTCGTGACTAATTTTTCGTAACAAAAGGGTGCCGATTTAAAAAAAGTTGTTACTTTGCGGCGGATTTAGACTACTAACTTTAAAAGATAACAGACAAATACCATGATTTGGAACGAAACTATTGAATGTATGGACCGTGAGGAAATGCGGAAACTACAGAGCCTACGGTTGAAAAGAGTTGTTGAACATGCTTACCATAACTCCCCGTTTTATCGTAAGAAAATGCAGGAGATGGGCATTACTCCCGACGATGTACAGACAATAGATGATATAACGAAATTACCGTTCACGGTAAAACAAGACTTGCGTGATAATTATCCTTTCGGCTTGATGGCCGTGCCGATGTCCGAGATTGTCCGTCTGCATGCCTCTTCCGGTACGACAGGTAAGCCTATCGTCGTGGGATATACCCGTAAGGACTTGGGTATCTGGGCCGAGGTAGTGGCTCGCTGCCTGACCGCCTACGGTTTGACAAGGAACGACTCCGTGCAAGTATCCTACGGCTACGGAATGTTCACCGGAGGTCTGGGCGCCCATTGCGGCGTGGAGAATATCGGTGGTACAGTGATCCCGATGAGTAGCGGTAACACCCAGAAACAAATCCAGTTGATGCACGACTTCGGCGCAAAGGGCTTGGCTTGTACGCCCTCGTACGCCTTGTATCTGGCGGAGACCATCCACCAGTCCGGCATACCCTTGGAGGAGTTCCAACTGCGTGTCGGGGCATTCGGTGCCGAGCCTTGGACGGAGAATATGCGTAAGGAATTAGAGACGAAACTAAATATCAAGGCTTACGATATCTATGGCTTGACGGAAATCTGCGGTCCGGGCGTTGGAGGCGAGTGTGAGTGCCAGAACGGTACCCACCTGTGGGAAGACCATTTCTTCCCGGAGATCGTGGACCCGAATACCTTACAACCGGTGGAACCGGGACAAGTAGGAGAGTTGGTCTTCACCACGCTTACGAAGGAGGGTATGCCGATGCTTCGTTACCGTACACGTGATTTGACCTCGCTGACTTACGAGAAGTGCGCCTGTGGACGTACGGCGGTTCGTATGGGACGTATTTTAGGTAGAAGTGACGATATGTTGATTATTCGTGGCGTAAATGTTTTCCCGTCTCAGGTAGAATCCGTAATTTTGGAGCTGCCGGAGTTCGAGGCGCATTACCTGATCGTGGTGGATCGTATGAACAATACCGATACTTTCCAGATACAGGTGGAGGTTCGCCAAGAATACTACTCGGACGAGATGAACAAGATGATCGCCTTGAAAAAGAAGATCGCCGCCCGCATGCAGAGCGTGATCGGTTTGCAACCGGACATCAAGATCGTGGAGCCGCGTAGTATTGAACGTAGTATGGGTAAGGCAAAACACGTGATCGATAAACGTAAGTTAGTATAACCTCTAAAAGATTAAGTACTATGTTAATAAAACAATTATCAATCTTTCTGGAAAACAAGAAAGGCCGTTTTACGGAAGTCGCCAAGATATTAGGGGAGGCAGGGGTCAATATGTCCGCTTTCACGGTAGCCGAGAATTCCGATTTCGGTATCCTTCGCCTAATCGTATCCGATACGGAGAAAGCGATATCCGTGCTTCGTGAAAAGTTATACGCTGTAAGCGTGGCCGACGTGGTATGCTTGCATTGTCCCAACCAGCCGGGAGCCTTGGCAAAGGCGATGGATATCATTACCTCGGCCGGGATCTTCATTGAATATATGTACGCTTTTTCTCAAGGCGACGCTGCTAACGTGATCATCCGTCCGGACGATGTCAATAAGTGCGCGGAGGTTTTGAAAGCGAATAAATTGGAATTGATCGCTGCTAGCGATTTATATAAGTTGTAAATATTAACGTTTTGGGTTTCATTTATTCGCCTAAAAGCACTAATTTTGCACGCTAAAAGTATGTGAATGAAAAAGGTTGTATTTTTACTGATGATGATGACAGTACTATTATCCTCTTGTGGAGAGTATAATAAGATACTGAAGAGCACGGATTACGAATTGAAATATTCGTACGCGAAGAAATACTTCAACGCGAAGCAATACTCGAAATCCGCTACTCTGCTGGATGAACTGGTTACAATCTTTAAAGGAACAGCTTATGCCGAGGAGTCCTTGTACTTGTTGGCGCAAAGCTATTACGGTCAGAAAGATTATCAGACGGCTTCGCAATACTTCGAGACCTATTATACGACCTATCCGAAAGGGGAGTTTACGGAATTATCCCGTTTCTATTCCGGTTATGGTTTGTATCTGGACTCTCCGGATCCCCGGTTAGACCAGTCGCAGACGTATAAGGCGATCGAGCAGTTGCAACTTTATTTGGAGTATTATCCGCAAAGTGAACGGGCCGAGGAAGCGCAGAACATCATGTTCGAGCTTCAGGAGAAGTTGGCTTACAAGGAATTGATGGCCACCCGCTTGTATTTCAATCTAGGTACCTATATGGGGAATAACTTCCAGTCTTGCGTGATCACGGCGCAGAACGCCTTGAAGAATTACCCGTATTCCAAGTATCGTGAGGAATTCATGTTCCTTATCATCCGTGCGAAGTACGAGTTGGCGCTAGTATCCGTAGAGGAGAAGTTGCAGGGCCGTTACCGGGATGTGGTTGACGAATATTACAACTACATGAACGAGTATCCGGAAGGTAACTACGTAAAGCAGGTAACGAAGTTCTACGACTATGCCAGCAAGCGAATTACAGATGCATATTAAGCGAATTTAATCAATAAAACGAAAATGGATTACAGAAAATCAAACGCTCCTACCAATACGGTAACCCGTGACATGATGAAGTTAAGTGAAGAAACGGGTAACGTATATGAGACAGTCGCTATCATTTCAAAACGGGCGAATCAGATTAGTGTTGAGATGAAACAAGATCTGGAAAAGAAACTTCAAGAGTTCGCTTCTTACAATGACAACTTGGAGGAAGTCTTTGAAAACCGTGAGCAGATCGAGATTTCACGCTACTATGAGAAACTTCCGAAATCAACGTTGATCGCCGCTCAAGAGTACGAGGATGGCAAGGTTTATTACAAGAATCCTGCTAAAGAGAAGAATAACTTCTAAGAAGAAATATTTTTGAACATCGGAAAGGCTGACCCTCAAATGAGTCGGCCTTTCCATTTAAAACGAACTAATTACCATGTTACAAAGAATACAAACTGTTTACCTGCTAATTATCGTGGCGCTTACGGTCGCTACCTTATTCTTGCCGTTGGCCGTGTTGCAACAAGGAGACGCTCTCTTCTCGTTCGATGCTAGCGGGTTGAGCACGATGATCGGTGAGCCGGAATTACTATACCCGGCGTGGGGCTTATTTGCCTTGACCGCTATCATCGCTATCATTGCCTTGGTGACGATCTTCTTATATAAGAAAAGAATCCTGCAAATCCGTCTTTGCGTGTTCAACGCATTGCTGATATTGGGCTTTTATGGTTTCTTCGCCTTCTTGATCTATTCCTTGAAGGGGGATATGAAAGGTGCCAGCGTAAGTGTTAAGATCGCTCTTTCCTTCCCGTTGGTCAATCTGATCTTGGATTATCTGGCGATCCGTAATATCGGGGCCGATGAGGCGCTGGTACGTTCCTTGGATCGTTTGCGTTAAGGCTTTCCAGATAAATCATTGGGTATAAGATATTAGGTAAGGGACTCTTTTTGTCAAGGGCCCCTTATTTTATGTCCGGAAAAGTATAATACATAAGACAATATTATTTTGTATATGAAACAATATTGTTTTTCGGTGAAATATATCTACTTTCGTAGAATACAAATATCCGTTGCCAATCATGAAGAAGACTCAGCTTATCCCCATCGCTTTATTGTCGGTATCGGCGGTAGCGAACGCCCAGAATGCCAGTCGTCCCCCGAATATCATCTTGTTCTTGGTGGATGATATGGGATGGGAGGATACGTCCTTGCCTTTCTGGACTCAAAAGACGCATTATAATGAAGTATATGAGACCCCGAACATGGAACGATTGGCGAAAGAGGGTATGATGTTTACCCAAGCCTACGCTAGCAGTATCAGCTCGCCTACCCGTTGCAGCTTGATCACGGGGACGAACGCCGCCCGTCACCGGGTTACGAACTGGACACTTTTTAAGGATAAGACGACCGACCGGGAGAGTGATGTGCTTACCCTGCCGGATTGGAATTATAACGGCGTGGCCCAAGTGGGCGGGACGAATAATACGTTTGTGGGTACTTCATTCGTGCAGATATTGAAGAATAACGGATATCATACGATCCATTGCGGCAAGGCGCATTTCGGGGCGATCGATACCCCGGGGGAGGACCCGCATCATTGGGGATTCGAGGTCAATATAGCCGGGCATGCCGCTGGAGGTCTCGCCAGTTACCTCGGCGAGAATAATTACGGGCATACCAAGGATGGTAAACCTTACGCTCCGAACGCTATCCCCGGATTGGAAAAGTATTGGGGAAGCGACACCTTCGCTACGGAGGCTCTAACGCAGGAGGCGATCAAGGCGTTGGACAAGGCTAAGAAATATAACCAGCCGTTTTACCTATATATGTCACATTATGCGATCCATATCCCGATTGATAAGGACAAGCGTTTCTACCAGAAATATATCGATAGGGGGTTAACGGCTAAAGAGGCGGCTTACGCTGCCTTGATAGAGGGTATGGATAAGAGTCTGGGCGATTTGATGGACTGGTTGGAGAAGAATGGCGAGGCGGATAACACGATCGTGATCTTCATGAGCGATAACGGTGGTCTTTCCAGCGAGCCCGGATGGCGTGACGGCGAGATCCATACGCAAAACTATCCCTTGAACAGTGGTAAAGGCTCCGCCTATGAGGGAGGAGTCCGTGAGCCTATGATCGTGCGTTGGCCGGGGGTGGTGAAGCCGGGAAGCAAATGTGATAAATACTTGATTATCGAGGATTTCTATCCTACTATCTTGGAGATGGCAGGCATAAAGGGGTATAAGACCGTACAGCCGATAGATGGCGTCAGTTTCATGCCTTTATTAAAAGGTACGGGAGATCCTTCCGTGGGACGTAGCTTATTCTGGAACTGCCCGAATATATGGGGTAATGACGGGCCGGGAATCGGTCCGACTTGCTCGGTCCGTAATGGAGACTGGAAACTGATCTATTATTACGAGACGGGGAAGAAGGAATTGTTTAATATCCCGGAGGATATAGGGGAACATAATGACGTGGCAAGGCAGCATCCCGATATCGTAAAGCGTCTGTCCGGGGAATTGGGTACGTATTTACGGAAAGTGGACGGGCAACGTCCGTCGTTTAAGGCGACAGGTAAACCGGTTCCTTGGCCGGATGAGATATAATAATTAAAAAAAGAAAGAGCATATGGAGTTTTACAAAGCGGAAGAGAATCGCTATGCGGATATGGTATATCGGCGGTGCGGACGGAGCGGTATCTTATTGCCGGCCGTTTCCTTGGGATTGTGGCACAACTTTGGTAGTGTGGATGTGTTCAGTAATTTTATCCAGATCGCTCACGCCGCATTCGATCATGGCGTGACTCATTTCGACTTGGCGAATAATTATGGCCCGGCCTACGGATCGGCGGAGGAGAATTTCGGCCGGATATTGAAGAAGGGCTTGGGCGCTTATCGGGATGAGATGATTATCTCTACGAAGGCGGGCTACGATATGTGGCCGGGACCGTATGGGAACTGGGGAAGCCGTAAATATTTAATGGCTAGCTTGGATCAGAGCTTGAAACGGATGGGACTGGAATACGTGGATATCTTTTACTCCCATCGTCCGGACCCGGAGACTCCGATCGAGGAGACGATGGGGGCCTTGGCTGATATCGTCCGGCAAGGAAAGGCTTTGTATGTAGGTATCTCCAACTATGACGCGGACCAGACCCGTAAGGCCTTGGTCGTACTGAAAGAACATAAGGTGCCTTGCCTGATTCACCAAGCCCGCTATTCGATGTTCGATCGTTGGACAGAACCGGATTTATTGCCTGTATTGAAGGAAGAGGGTGTGGGTATGATAGCGTTCTCGCCGTTGGCGCAAGGCTTGCTTACGGATAAGTATTTGCGTGGAATCCCGGAGAATTCTCGTGCGGCGAAATCGACCGGCCATTTGCAGACCTCTCAAGTTACCCCGGAGGCCTTGGAAAAGGCCCGTAAGCTAAACGAGGTAGCCGCCCGCCGTGGACAGACCTTGGCGGAGATGGCGCTCGCTTGGTTATTAAAGGACGAACGGGTAACTAGCGTATTAATTGGCGCTAGCTCTGTCGCCCAATTGATGGATAACCTGAAAGCGTTAGATAATATCTCTTTCTCCGGGGAAGAATTGCAGGAGATAGAGAACATCTTAATATAACGTGAATCGTATCCGATTGTAGAGACGGGGCGTGCCCCGTCTCCGCAGCCTGTACAAATTTTAGAATAAATGAAACCGTTCTTATATCAAGTAGCGTCTCTTTTTTACGAGAAATGGGGAGCGGAGGTCAGTCGTCTGGCCTTTGTTTTCCCAAACCGGCGTACGGGACTTTTCTTCCAGAAATATCTCTCGGAGGTAGCCGATACCCCCCTTTTCTCTCCGACAATCCTTACGATCAACGATCTCTTTATCCAGTTGAGCGGAAAACAATCCGCCGACCGGATCAGTATGCTTTTTACCCTGTACGACATCTACATCCGCCAAAGCGGTTCCACTGAGACTTTCGATGAATTCCTGTATTGGGGCGAGATGTTGCTCAACGACTTCGACGATATTGATAAGTACATGGCAAATGCCCGCATGCTATTCAGTAACGTGACGGACCTACGGGAGATAGAGAATGATTTCGATTTCTTAAGTGATGAGCAGATCGCCGCTATCCGTAGTTTCTGGTCCAGTTTTTATCCCCGGGGCGATACGCCGAACCAGCAACAGTTCTTGGCGGTCTGGCAAGTGCTATACGATCTCTATGAGGAATTCCGTGCGACCATGGCCGCCGAGGGAAAAGGTTACGAGGGCATGATCTTCCGGGAGGTCGTGGAAAGCATGGAACGGGGCGAGTCTCCGGATTTACCTTACGAGCAAATTGTCTTCGTCGGTTTGAACGCCTTGTCCGTATCGGAAGAACGTTTCTTAGCCCAGTTGCAGAAGCGGGAGATAGCGGATTTCTATTGGGATTATGTATCCGATAAGGTAACCGATCCGGATAATAAGGCTTCTTACTTCGTCTCCCGTAACTTGAAGAGCTTCCCTTCCTCGATGAAATTACCCTCCGAGGAGAAGGTAAAGACCGAGATCGAAGTGATCGGCATCCCTTCCGGTATCGGGCAGGCCAAGCACGTCTACACCCTGTTGAGCGATTGGTGCAAGGAAGCGGAGATGAGTTCGGAAGAAGCCCTGCGTACGGCGGTGATCTTGCCCGATGAACATCTGCTGATCCCGGTGCTGAACGCCATTCCGGAGCAAATCCGGCGTATCAACGTCACGATGGGTTATCCCTTGGCGGGAACCCCGGTCGCCTCGTTGATCGAGTATATCTTGGCGTTGCAGAAGAACGTACGCTACATAGACCGGAATCCGCTGTTCTATTTCCGTGACGTGCTGCCGGTATTGAACCATCGCTATATCCTCTCCACCTCACCGGAGATTATTTCCTCCTTGGTGAAAGAGATCACGGAGAACAACAAGATCTATATCTCGCATACGGAGTTAGAGAAAACGCCTTTGCTAGAAATCCTGTTCACGCCGGTGACCGGGGTGGAGGCCTTCTCGGACTATCTGATCAAGGTGTTGGAAGAGCTGAACAAGGTTATGTCCGCCCTTTCCGATGAAGAAGAGGAGGACGCTACCCTACGGACGAACGATTTGGAGCAAGAGTTCATCTTCCATTATTTCACCACGGTAAACCGCATGAAAGAGGTAATGAAAGACGCTCGTATAGAGATGAAAATAGATACCTTCTTCCGCCTATTGAAGCGGGTAACCGATACGATCACGATCCCTTTCCACGGCGAGCCGCTTTCCGGCCTCCAGATTATGGGTGTGCTCGAGACCCGTGCCCTGGATTTCGACCGTCTGATTATCTTATCCATGAACGAGGGTATTTTCCCGCAGCGGAAAGCGGCGAACTCCTTTATCCCTTATAACCTACGCAGAGGTTTCGGGTTGCCTACCTACGAGCATCAAGATAGCGTATGGGCCTACCATTTCTATCGTTTGATAGAGCGTGCCAGCCACGTGAGCCTTTTATACGATACCCGCAGCAACGGATTGCAGACGGGAGAGGTAAGTCGCTTTGTCCACCAGTTGCATTATCATTATGAGGTGCCGATGCGAGATAAATTGGTGGTCTATAACGTATCTTCCTCCAAGACCCCGCCATTGGCCGTGCCGAAAAGGGAGGATATCATGCGCCGTTTAGACGCTTACCGGAAAGGGGGGAGCAAGGCGATCTCGGCGAGCGCTATCAATACGTATCTGGATTGCCCGTTGAAATTCTATTTTTCCGTCGTGGAAGGTATCCGAGAAGAAGAGGAGGTGAGCGAGACGATCGAGAGCGATGTATTTGGAAGTATCTTGCATAAGGTGATGGAGGAACTTTACAAGCCGTTCCAAGGGAAGATGGTTACCGTGGATTTGCTGAAAGCGATCCGTAAGGATACGGCCTTGCTTACCGGAGCTATCGCCCGGGCTTTCGCCAGCGAGTTTTTCAAGACAGAGGTGGTTCGCTCCCTTACCGGACAAAACTACCTGATCGGCGAGATGATCCGTAAATACGTGGAGAAGATCTTGGAGCGTGACGGCAAGCTGACCCCTTTCGTTTACATCGAGTCCGAGCGTAAGATAAACGGCTTGATCAGCCTTTCCGACCATTCCGAGATCCGGTTGAAAGGCTTTATCGATCGTGTGGACGAGGTTCTCGACGCTATCCGTATCATCGATTACAAGAGCGGTAGCGGAACTACGACTTTCAGTAGTATCGAGAGCCTATTCAACAAGGAGGAGAAAGATCGTGCGAAAGCCGTGATGCAGGTATTCATGTATTGCTGGATGTACGCCCATTTCACCGAGAACAAGGGAAAGACGATACAACCGGGCATTTATTACGTCCGTTCCCTCTTCTCCGATCCGTTCGACCCATCTGTCTACCATCGTATCGAACGGGGGAAGTCGGAGAAGGTAGAGGATTTCTCCGGTTATGCCCAAGCGTTCGAGGAGGGGTTGCGGGGCTGCTTGGACGAGATCTTCAATCCAGAAATTCCCTTTACGCAAACCCCTACGGGGAAGGCTTGCTCTTATTGTCCGTTCAAGGGTATTTGCGGTAAGTAGCATTTGTCCCGGTACTTCTGGGAGAGTACCGGAGTACTCCTTGTAAAGTACTGTGGTATTTCTCCGGATAGTACTGGAGTACTCCTTACAAAGTACTGCGGTACCTCTTAGGCAGTACTACAGTACTTCTTGCGAAGTACTGAGGCGAGGCTTACTGATGAGGAAGCAATTCCACTATCTTTTCCAAAAAGATCTGATCAGTCTCATCGAAACTATCCGGTTGATCACTGTCTATATCAAGGACAGCGATTACCTTATCCGCCCATATCACGGGAACTACGATCTCAGAGCGTGACGCCGAGCTACAAGCGATATGTCCCGGGAAAGCGTCTACGTCCGGTACGATGATCGTACGGGTCTCCTTCCAGGCCGTGCCGCAGACCCCTTTTCCGTATTTGATTCGTGTACAGGCGATAGGGCCTTGAAAAGGCGCTAATACCAACTGATTGTCTATGACCCGGTAGAAACCTACCCAAAAGAAACCGAAAGTCTGCTTGAGTGCCGCGGCGATGTTCGCCATGTTAGCGATTAGGTCGGTCTCGTTACCTACCAATGAGGCGATTTGCGGGAGCAATGTCTCATACATCTCCTGTTTATCACCGTTTTTAATCCGTAGTTCCTCTGCCATATTTAAACTATTATAAGGTCGCGAATATAAAGAATAAATCGAAATATCCGTATCTTTGCGGCATGACAAAACAAAATTCTCCATTGGTATTAGGGACCGAGCCTATCGGTAAATTACTTACGCAATATGCGATTCCTGCGATTATCGCAATGACAGCTTCTTCTTTATATAATATGGCCGATAGTATTTTTATTGGCCATGGAGTGGGGGCGTTAGCGATTTCCGGCCTAGCCTTGACCTTTCCGTTGATGAACTTGGCGGCCGCCTTCGGTTCGTTGGTGGGAGTCGGTGCCTCTACGTTGGTTGCCGTGAAGCTGGGGCAGAAAGATTATGAGGGGGCGAATAAGGTGTTGGGGAATGTGTTGATCTTGAATGTGGTTCTGGGTGTCGCTTTCACGATCGCTTTCTTGTTCTTGCTTGATCCCGTGCTGTACTTTTTCGGTGCTAGTGAGAACACGATCTCATATGCCCGTGATTATATGCGGATTATTCTGTATGGCAATGTGGTTACGCATATGTATTTGGGATTAAATGCGGTCTTGCGCTCCTCTGGGTTCCCGAAGATGGCGATGTATGCTACGTTGGCGTCGGTTGTTATCAATTGCGCCTTGAATCCGTTGTTTATCTTTGGGTTTGGATGGGGTATCAAAGGGTCGGCTTGGGCGACGGTGATCTCACAGGTGATCTCGCTTACCGGGCAGTTGATCCATTTCTCGAGACCGAAGCAACTCCTTCATTTCAAGAAAGGTATTTATAGGCTGCGCTCGGAGATCGTGAAAGGCATCTTGTCGATCGGTTTATCTCCGTTCTTGATGAACCTTTGTTCCTGCTTGATCGTGATCCTTATCAACCGGGGATTGAAAGAGCATGGGGGAGATATGGCGATTGGCGCTTATGGTATCGTGAACCGTATCGCTTTTCTTTTCGTGATGATTATCATGGGATTTAATCAGGGTATGCAACCGATAGCCGGTTATAATTATGGTGCCCGACTCTATTCCCGGGTGACGGACGTGACCCGTCTGACGATGCGCTGGGCGGTAGGAGTGGCTACGCTGGGGTTCTTGCTATGTCAGTTGGTGCCGTCGTGGATCGTCCGTATGTTTACGAGTGACGGGGAGTTGATCAGTGCCGCCTCTTATGGCCTGCACATCGTCTTCGCCGTATTCCCGATCGTGGGCTTCCAAATGGTGGCGACTAACTTCTTCCTTTCCATCGGCATGTCTAAGAAAGCGATCTTTCTCTCCTTGACCCGGCAGATGCTTTTCTTGATACCCTGTTTAATCATCCTCCCCCCGTTATTCGGAACTCTCGGTGTCTGGATCAGTATGCCTATCGCCGATACGGTGGCGGCGATCGTGACGGCGATCGTGCTTGTGAAACAATTTAAACAATTCAAATATGGAACATAACGTGATATTACCTGCGGAATGGTATCCGCAAAGTGCCGTGCAGCTTACGTGGCCGCATGAGAATACGGATTGGGCCCCGATATTGGACGAGGTGATTCCTTGCTTCGTGGCTATCGCCAAGGAAGTGATCAAGCGAGAGAAGTTATTGATTGTCTGTCCGGACGAGACCGCCGTACGTGAGCAATTGGGTGAGGTTGATTACGACCGTATCATTTTTCGTGAGATGGATACGAACGATACGTGGGCACGGGATCACGGGGGAATTTCCGTCATCGATGAGGGAACGCCCATGCTTTATGATTTCGTGTTCAATGGCTGGGGAATGAAGTTCGCCGCCAATCATGATAATTTGATTACCCGTAATCTTTGTCATATGAAGACCTTCTCCGATGAGGTGGTGCCCGCTAATATGCAACCTTTCGTGCTGGAAGGCGGTAGTATCGAATCGGATGGGAAAGGTACGTTGATGACTACCGTTGAGTGTCTGGCATCCGTAAACCGTAATGAGTATTTGCAACAGGAGGAATTGGAATGTTATTTGAAAGACGTATTTGGCTTGGATCGTATCCTTTGGATTACCAGTGGTTATTTAGCCGGAGACGATACGGATAGCCACGTGGATACGCTCGCCCGTTTCTGTAGCGAGGATACGATCGCTTATGTCCGTTGCGAGGATGAGGAAGACGAGCATTATGAGGAATTGAAGGCGATGGAAGAGGAGATCAAGGAGTTTACTAGGGCGAATGGTGAGCCTTATCGTCTGATTCCACTTCCGATGGCCGATAAGGTGGAATGGGAAGGGGAGCGCTTGCCCGCTACCTACGCTAATTTCTTGATCATGAATGGGGCCGTATTGGTTCCGTTCTATGACTCACCGAAAGATGAGATCGCTAAAGCGGCTTTGCAGGAGGCGTTCCCGGACCGTGAGATCGTGGGTATCAATTGCCTTCCGCTTATCAAGCAACACGGTTCCCTGCATTGTGTAACGATGCAGTATCCAGAAGGCTTTATCGAATAACAACTACAACCAATTAAATATGAAAGTAGGATTAATACAACAAAAGAATACCGCTGATAGAGCGGCGAATATAGAGAAGCTAAAGGTAAATATCCGTAAAGCTGCCCGGGAGGGAGCGGAATTGGTCGTTTTACAAGAACTGCATAACGGCCTGTATTTCTGCCAGACGGAAGATACGAATATGTTTGACTTGGCGGAGACGATCCCCGGCCCATCGACGGAAACCTTCGGTGCCTTGGCGAAAGAATTGGGTATCGTCTTGGTGCTTTCCCTTTTCGAGAAGCGTGCCCCGGGCCTGTACCATAACACGGCCGTCGTCTTGGAGAAAGACGGTACGATCGCCGGGAAATACCGCAAGATGCATATCCCGGATGACCCCGCTTATTACGAGAAGTTCTATTTTACCCCCGGTGATTTAGGCTTTGAGCCTATCGATACCTCTGTGGGGCGTCTTGGTGTGTTGGTTTGCTGGGATCAATGGTATCCGGAAGCAGCCCGTTTGATGGCTATGCGTGGTGCCGAGATGTTGATCTATCCGACCGCTATCGGCTGGGAAAGTAGCGATACGCAGGAAGAGAAGGACCGTCAGCTGGGTGCGTGGGTGACCATACAGCGGGGACATGCCGTGGCGAACGGACTCCCGGTCATTTCCGTAAATCGTACCGGTCATGAGCCGGACCCTTCGGGACAAACGGGCGGTATCCGGTTTTGGGGAAACAGTTTCGTGGCCGGTCCCCAAGGTGAGCTATTAACCGTATTCCCGAATGACGAAGAGGAGGTACGTGTGATAGAGATCGACAAGACTCGCGGTGAGAACGTGCGTCGTTGGTGGCCTTTCTTCCGAGATCGCCGTATCGATGCGTTTGGTGGTTTGACAGAACGATTTTTAGTATAATGACCGAATACACGCAAGAAGAGGCCGTCTTCCGCATGAACGAAATGGGGAAAGCGGGACGGCCTTTCCTTTTTATCATTGATTATAAACGAGAGCGGATCTACGTGGAGAGTCCGAAAGAGATCGCTCCCTCCGAGTTATTGTACGATTTGAACGGCTTTACGAATACAAATCATGAATGTAACTTGCGGGATTCCTCTCATCTTATATCCGGAGAACCTGTTGAATGGCAACCCTCGTATGTTTCTTTCGAGGAGTATGCCCATTCATTCGAGACCGTTGCCCGGCATATCCATGCGGGTAATTCTTATTTGGTAAACTTGACATGCGCTACTCCGGTATATACGAACCTCTCCTTGAAAGATATCTTTTACCATTCCAAGGCGATGTATAAGCTTTGGATGCGGGATCGTTTCGTGGTATTCTCGCCCGAGATATTCGTGCGGACGCGGGATGGTCTCATCTATTCGTATCCCATGAAAGGTACGATCGACGCTACGCTGCCCGATGCCCGGAGACGTATCCTCGATGATCCCAAGGAAGCGGCGGAGCATGCCACGATCGTGGATTTGATCCGGAATGACTTGAGTATCGTAGCCTCCGAGGTTTGTGTTCCCCGGTATCGTTATATCGATGAATTGCGTACGCATAACGGAAGTTTGTTGCAGGTCAGTTCTGAGATAAGAGGCCGGTTGCCGGAGGGATGGAACGGCCATGTCGGGGAGATTTTGTTCAGCCTCTTGCCTGCCGGCTCCATCACGGGCGCTCCCAAGAAAAAGACCTTGGAGATCATCGCCGAGGCGGAAACCTATGAGCGAGGCTTCTATACGGGGGTGATGGGGTATTTTGACGGCCAAGATTTAGACAGCGCCGTGATGATCCGTTTTATGGAACAAGTCTCTCCCCGTTCGTTTATTTTCAAGAGCGGTGGGGGAATCACCTCTAAAAGTGAGGTGAGATCGGAGTATAACGAGATGAAACAAAAAGTATATGTGCCCATCTATTGAGACCTTATCTGGGAGTCCGTTTGTGGAGACGATCCGTATCGAGAAGGGACGGATACATAACCTTCCGTACCATAATGCCCGGATGAACCGTACCCGCAGGGAGCTATTCGGAGCGAGAGAAGAAATTGATCTCGCGGGTTATATTCATCCGGGGCCTCATCAAGAACGTACCAAATGCCGGGTGGAATATACCCGTGAGGTCTTAAAGGTAGAATACGTTCCTTACCGTATGCGTCCGGTTCATTCCTTGCGATTGGTTACATGCGATGAGATCGATTATTCCTATAAGAGTACGGATCGTCAATGCCTAAATGATTTATTCGCCCAACGAGCGGGACATGACGATATCTTGATAATCCGTGACGGTTTGCTGACCGATACTTCCATTTGTAATGTCGCCCTTTGGAATGGCACCTCTTGGATCACTCCCGCACGCCCTTTGTTATGCGGTACGATGCGTGCTTACTTATTGGATAAAGGCTTGGTACAGGCCGGGGATATCCCGGTAGGGGATCTGCCTAAGTATACCCGGATCCGTCTGTTTAACGCCTTGATCGGGTTCGGTGAAATCGATGAGATCACGCGTATATACGTATGACCCTACGCGAGTATCGGCGTAGCCCTGTGCCTATATAGGTAAGGGGTTACACCGATATCCGTGTGGCCTCTTACCTATATAGGCATGAATCAAGGTGTTTCCTAGAACAATATATCCACCTCCATATTGCTGATCCATTCTACCGGACGGCCGGCCACCTTATTGCAAGTGACGGCGAATTTCAAGGGGAGGATAATTCCCAACGGAATGCGTAACCATCCCGGCATATTGAAATTATGGACACCGATCAGGGAACCTAGCTGGATACCGACCGAGGGAGCTACCAAGAAACGGGTCTCGTCATTACGGCGGTCTATACCCATCTCGAAATAACTATACAGGCCGAGGAAACGTTTCGGGGAAACGAATATATCCATGTTATAATTGGCGCCCGCCTTCACGTTCCAGTTCTTGATCGTGTAGGAGGAGGAAGGGGCGTGCATATAATAACCGGAGATCGTAGGGGATACCCAATGAGCGATGTCGCCCGGCTCCATGATCATGCCTTTCCCTTTCCCGAACTTATGCCAATTGATCATGCTGACGTTCAAGCGACCGCCATACGTCATGACACCGTCTCGGTTGCTATGGATCGGCGTACCGATCAGGAACATGAAAGAGTTGGCTACCCTCGACCGGATAAAGTTGCGGGTAAAAGGCTCTTGTACGATCAGCTGTAGCTCATCCTTGCGGTCGGCGACAGAAGCTTCCAAGGGGACGTCATCCAGATCCGTCCCGAAGGGGATCGGGAAATCCTTGATTACCGGGAAACGATCGTAGACGAACTGGGGCAGGTCGTCTCGTTCGGAAGGGATCTCGTTCAAGATATTCTCGCCTGATCCTTCCAAAGCATTCTGGTAAGCTTTCCAGACTTCTACGATAGACTCGCAGGTGGCAGTCACGACTTGGTAGAATACCTTCGTTTCCCGCTCGTAGCTATCGCCTTTCTCCAAAGAATAAGGGTGCTTCTCTGTGACCCGGATATGCCGGTAATCATCGGCCTCGTTGTACTCCATCCTGTTTTGGTTCAGACGTTTATCGCCGTAAGCACTCCATGTCTCGCCTTTTAGGTTAGCGGTCTGTACGGGGATGGTATTGTAGAAATCGTGCAGGCTCTTATTGTTGGATACGGCGGAGGCGGAGAAGCCCCTACGTACCATTTGGTGTCCGGAGGCGAAGGAGTCTTGTAGGAAATGCTCGGCGAAAGCCTCGTACATCGTGGCGTAGAACATAAGGTTGCTCGCCATTTGCGTATCTCCTTTACACATTTCTTTGCCTGCCTCTTGTGCTAGATAGATGGCGAAGATGTGGATGCAGAAATACTTGCTCATGGAGGGCAACTGATTTAATTTATCGAAGACCTTGTTTACTTCCGAGGGGCGTTGAAGGCGGCGGATCAGCTCGGGGTCGATCATCTTCAGATGCTCGTTCAATCCCTTGCCATAGGCGTAGAAGTGGGAGAGATCCTTGATCGCCAGGATACCGTAAGCCAGATTGATGTCGAGCAGCTCCTTGCTGTTGGCTCCGGTGAGGAACTCGTTCATGGCTTGTGTCTCCAAAGCCAGCGTACGGTTCGTCTTGGAGAAATGGGTCTGCAGGCCTGTCTCCAAGAGCATGGGATTTTCCACATGGTCGCCGGCCAATCCGCAAAGCGTACCGTAGGTCACGATATTCGGCAACTGCGTCAGCTCATTCATGGCGTAGGCGTTCGAGCCGGGCATATGCGACATGTTGAGGATTTGCAGCAAGGCGCTATCGGCGACGGCCTCGTTGGGGAAGATCCCGTTTTCCACCAGATAACGCGGGAGAAGGCTCATGGCACGGTCGCCGATCTTACGGTGCTCGGCGAAATCCCATGCGAAGGCCGAACTTGTTATTGCGCTGATACCCATAAGTAGGCATCCGCGGTGAAGAAGTTGTTTAATAGTGTTTCTCTTGTTCATATCTATACTTGTTTATAATTATCTGAATAACTCAAGCGCGAACTTCAACCCGACGCTTTGATACTTGAACTCCTCGAAGCCTAGGAAAAGCGCTATATGAAAAAGGTCGCTACCGATACCATACCCGAGCTCGCTGTAATTCGGCAATACGGGAGTCCATAGCTGGCTGAGGTAGAAACGTTCGGACACGAGGTATTTATGCGCCTTGGGATTGGGCTTGAGGAATCGCAATAGAATGAATGGGCTCTCGTACATGAGGTGCCCTTGAATATATTTGTCGGAGGCATTGTACCAATCCCCACCCAGATTATGAAAGATCCCGCCAAACCGATCGCCCCAAGGCTCGGGGAAATAACGTTTGGCGAAATAGCTGAAATCGGCGAAGTACATGTTATGCTGGTTAAAAAAGAGTCCACCGCTTAGATTGTAACTCAGTCGTTCGGATAAGCCCAGCCGTACGGTCTGGTTCATGCCGGCCTCCATCCGCCAATAATTTCCCGTACAGCCGAGCAGGTCCGGTATACTTCGTGCCAGCTCGATCCGGAAGGTCGGGTAATGGGAATGTAGGTACTCTTTCCGGTAACCGTCCATCCAGTAATATTGCCGGGGCGTGTAGGTAAGGCCGATAACCGGGGTGAACTCATTATGATCCTTTAGATCCAATCCGGTATCCTTATTCTTTTTCACGGGCGTACGATAGTGGTATGCGAGTCCGGCCGAGAGCCGGAAGCCGTTCATCAGTTCTATCTGGTTCATCAGCTTGGCATAGTAGTGCTGGAAATACTTCAAGTTGAGATCTTCGAAACGGATTGGGGTATCTTTTAGGATCTCGTTGATCTGGTGGATCACTTCGGAGGAATAGCTTTGGTTGTCATTGGCTATCGTGAGGTTGAGGATGCCTTGACGCTCGGGGTGATACTCCCAGTCGGTTGTTAGCCGTAGGCGTAGCTCTTTCTCCTTGAATAGGAAACCGATCTCGGGGTGGAAGCGTAGCTGACGGTCATGCTCGAATGTCTTACTGATACGTGCTTCTTGCTTATAGGTGATCCCGTTGCTTCCGAAAGATAGCTGGAACGGGTTGAGAAGGCCGGAATACTTCACACGAGTACTCTTGTAATCCCTGTTGACCGTGCTGGTGAGCCGCTCGCCGAGTTGGAGGTAGCGAGTGAGAGCGCTGCTGTCCGCTTCCGTCCTCACCACGTTCGTTCCGGTGGTGTACAAGGCTTTCTCGTCGGTAGTGAGCGGCTTGTCTCTCCGGCTGTTCCAATAAGTGCTGTCTTGGGTAAAGGAGAGTGTGTCGGAGGTGATCGTATAGTATTGGGTTTGATCGAGCGAGTATAATTTCCTGCTCTCATGGTCTTCCTCTACCCAAGAGATCGATTTATAGCGGAAAGCGGCGTGGATGTCGCTCTCTATCCGGTTGCCTAGGGCATGGTAGCAGACTTGCAGGTCAGCCTCTTCCGGGAGGATGAAATGCTTCTCGTCACGGTTGAAACGTATGCTTAGGTTGAACTCGGAGAAAGAGGAGTGCCCTTGTATCTCGATACGGTCGATGGTCCAGAGTTCGTCGGTTACGTACAGGTTTCCGGATAGTAGTTTCTGGCTCCATTGGCGAGGGGTGAAACGGATGTTATACACAGGGATGCCGGAGATCGTGTCTGTGCCTTCCTGCCGAAACGTGTAATATTTGAAAGCATCGGGCGAGAGTGGCATGATGATTCCCTTATTGTAGATCGTGGGGGAGTAGACGTTCAAGTTGACGAATGAGGCTATCTCCTTGTAATGTCTTCCGGCGGCGAGATGGCTGCTGTTGATGGCTACAATCTTGTTGCGATAATGGTTGGGAGCGTCGTAGCGGGTGAGGCCACTCATCTCGAAGAAGGCATCGCGGGGATGACGCTCTATCGGGAAGACCAGATAGGCGTATTGTAGCAGCTTGTTCTTCCGGGGAACGTGCGTACGGCCTTTCACGTAGGTCTCCGCTTCATAGCTCTCGAGGACGTGCTCGTAGATGGGGGCTTGATGGATTACCTGCCGCATGATGGAGTCGGCTCGTGTGACGAGTGTCTTCTCTTGTGCCCGCAGGTCTGAATGGACTAGCGGGCACAGAAGAAGTATGGATAGTAGAATAAGGTGTCCCGTCTCGATCCTCATCCTGTCAATGTATGGCGAAGGTTGGGCATACTAATGCGCAAAGATGGCAGCCGACACATTTTTGCTCGTCTATCACCGGTTTGCGCATAGAGGTGAAACGGATAGCTTGATGTCCACCGTCGTTACAGGAAACGAAACAGCGTCCGCAGCCGAGGCATAGGCTGTTATCTACTGTCGGGCGGTGTATCTGCGTACGTTCCAGTTTCTCGGGGGGTACGATGTTCGGTAAAGCGATACCTATGAGATCGGATAGGGTTTTATATCCGTTCTCTTGCATGAACAGTCGTAACCCTTCGCATAGATCGTCGATGATCCGGAAGCCGTATTGCATCACGGCGGTACATATCTGTAGGTTCGTGCAGCCTAGTAGCAGGAAATCGAGGGCATCCCGCCAAGTCTCTATACCGCCTATCCCGCTGATAGGCATCTTGCCGGCAGAAGGATCGCTCGCCAGCTCATGTATGAACCGGAGAGCGATAGGGCGCACGGCTTTCCCCGAATAGCCGGACACGCTGCTCAGTCCGCAGACAACGGGCCGGGCCGTAAGCGCTTTCTCATCGATACGGGTGATACATTTGATGGTGTTGATGGCGGCTATCCCGGTGGCTCCTCCTTCGTGGGCGGCGAGCGCCACGGGTGTCATCTGCCCGATATTCGGTGTCATCTTCGCTAGTATCGGCAGATGGGTACCCCGGCGTGTGGCGGCGGTGAACCGGCGTACCAGTTCCGGGCTTTGTCCTACGTCACTGCCCATCCCTTCTTGCGTCATTTGTGGGCAAGAGAAGTTGCACTCAATGATATCGGCCCCGGCCTGCGTGGAGTATTGGGCGAGCCGTGTCCACTCATCGTCTGTCCGTCCCATGATGGAGGAGATGATTAATTTGTCAGGATAGCGTTGCTTGAGGCGATAGAGAGTATCGAAATTCTCTTCGACAGGGGCTTCCGACAATTGTTCCATGTTCTTGAATCCGATGAAAGGCACGCCATCCACCTCCATTTGGTCGAAGCGGGGGGATACCTCATGGCTCGGATAGAATGATATCGTCTTGAAGCAGATACCGGCCCAACCGGCTTCGAGGGCCCGGACGCACATCTCGTAATTATGGGCTACGGGCGAGGAGGCCAGTATAAAGGGGTTGGCGCAGCGGATGCCGCAAAAGTCGATCGCCAAGTCCGGAGACGAAGTGAGGGGAGAACTATCCGTCGGGTTTGGCATATCTTGTAATTGCCGTACGATCTGGGTGATGGATATCGCCCGGTCGGTTCGTCCGCGGAGGCAGGCCTTCTCGCAAGGATGCCCGTCGCAATCCTTGCAGGCTTCCATCCGGTAGGCCCGGAGGATAGCTCCCGCTAGGTTGTCCATTTTACAGGCCCGCAGCAAGCGGCCCGGATCTAGTCCGGGCTTGCATGCCTTCGTGCAGACAGGGTCATCGCACAGATAACAGCGATTCGATTCTTCCGTTAGGAGGCGTTTTCTCTGGAGGAGGTTTGTCTTCATGGCTTCTAACTGTATTATCTCACTACTTTCTGTACTTTCCGGTAACGTTCGGTCACGACCTCCACGGTGTACAGGTGTCCGGGCAGGCTGAAGATTGCTTTTCCGGATACCGCTTGCTGGTGACCGGTTAACGTGCCGTTCATGCTGTAGACGTTGACGGTGGCTCCCGGCAGGCAATCTACCGTAAGCATGCCGTCGAGGAAGCGGATAGACAGGGGCTCGTCGGTCGTTACCTCCTCATTGCCAGTGGCGCTCACGTCACCTCGTACATAGGTGATGTTGTTGATGTCCCACGCCAATACGAAGGGTTTGTCGCTGTTTACCATGAAGGGAAAGGTGTCGGTGCCGAAGCTGATCTTCCGTTCGAGTAGCTTGGGGTAGTACTGGTCACGGAGCGTGTTCGACTTCTCGGCAGTGAGCAGATAGAGGGTGGATGAGAAGGACTCGGCTGTCTCTTCCGGCCTGACGTGCTTGTCCGTGCGTCGTATCTTCGAATAGGATGCGCTGATACCCTGCGAGGTTGTCGCCGTGGTCTGGTCTGTCCATTCCCAAGAACTTTGGTTCTCCAGTTGGAAGAAGGGGAATTTCAAATCCATAAGGCTGATGGCACCTTTGGTCTGACTGTCGGAGATTGTGCCGCTGGTTTCCAGCGTCATGTCGATCCGTTCGGAGTTGAGGCTGAAGTTGACGGACTTGCTGACATTTGGCTCGCTGGCGGTCATGGTGAGGATCTCACGGGCCTCCCAGTCTCCAAGTTTGCTTGGATTGTCTATGCGGAAAGGCTCTAGGTCGAGAGGCACTTCTACTTGTTTGATACTCTGCCGTGTCATGTAAGTATAGCTGAATATGGGCATTCGTACACTCTGTCTCCGGGTGGGGGAGAGGTATTCTAGGTCGCAACGGGTCAGAATGGGTACAGAGTAGAGGGCGATGGCCCGGTAGTCTGCTGTGTCGTTTGCTTCGAAGGTAACGGTGATGGACTCGGACTGGCTTGTTACTTCCTCGTGTTGTTTCTGGAAGGAGTATCCGCCGCCGAATGCTGCCGTGAGTTTGTCCGTATGCGGCCCGAAGGAGCATTTGAGATCGCTCTTGTAGAGCCGACTCACGGAGTTGCTGGTGCCCGATCCCATGGTGAAGGAGAGGCTGGAGGCTACGCCGAGATCCTTGAACCAGTCGTTATTATCCACTATCGTTGGAGGTGGTCCTTCGATGATGCCGATGAGACGCACGAGGTTACGTAGCTCGCTGTTGCCGAACAGGGCCTTCTCGTCGTTGAAGGAACTGCGTCTCTCCACGATCTCGTTGGAGCGGATGGAGGCGATGTAGGCGTGCTTGTACCAATGGTATGGAGTCTGGTTACCTCGCAGCAGGTAGATATATTGCTTGTAGTAGAGCCCTCCGCCGGGAGCTGTCTCGGTGGTAGGATCTGCTGCGGTGGCTACGACCGTGTAGCCGTAGGGCAGGTCGGTGTAGATGGGTGCGTCGGTGGCGAAGCTGTTGCTGCCGGGGTAGAATTTCTTTAGGAAGTGTTCGCCCGTTCCCTTGCCATCATAGGTACAGTAGCTGAAGATCAGGGGATTTGAGGAAGCTTTGTAGCCGCTGGTATTGTCGGCTGCGTAGCTTTCTATATCGGCTTGGATGAGCTTGAGCGAGAAGGTCTTCGAGCGTCCTATGTCGTGATGTGCGTATTCTTCCCAGTTGGAGGGCCATGTGTTATCCTTGCCATACTCGCCGCTGTAGCTGAATGCCTCGAAGGTACCGCTCTTGAGCCGGCCTATGATGAGTTTCTCCACGTTCTTTTTCTCGGTGTCGTCGTAGCCGTACCACGAGGTGGCGTCCCAGTGGTCGTCGGGATCGTATTCCATTGATATGCCTGTTGAGCCTTTTAGCTCGATATTATCGTGTCCGGCGTTGCGCACGGTGCCGCACCAGTCCCAGCCGCTGTTCAGCTCGGGGTCGCCGTATTGGTAGACTTGCAGTTTCTTGTTGGTGCGGCGGTGTAGGATGACGCAGATCTTGTCACGGTAGATGGTGGCGGCGAAGTTGGCGTAAGTTTTCCCGTCATCGAGCATACGAGTTTTCTTGTATTCTCCCTTTTTCATATCCACCTCGCCGATCCATATCTGGCCATTGGTATTATTCTTCCAGAGCACGTAGAAGCGATTGCGGTATACGATGATCTCGGCATCTTGGTATACGCCGAAATCATTGAGAAAGATCATTTTCTTACCGGTGTCGCCAACGGTGGATTGTTCCATTGTCCGGGTCTCGCCGTTCACCTCGAAAGCGATGAGGCGTATGGATGAGGGGCCGTTATTATCTATGTAGACCCCGTAGAGCTTCCCTTGGTAGTATTGTGCGTCGGTGAAGCAGTAATAGGCACCTCCGTCTTTATCCATATTGTGGAATTCTTTCACCTTATACAGTTCGGGATGTTGGCTGATCTGTGCCTTGACGGTGGTGGTAGAGGCACAGATAAGCAAAAATATGGCGATCAGCCGTATCGCTTGTGCTTTGAGTGTCGTTCTCATGTATATATCTGTTTAAGAGGTTTAGAAACTGATATTGAATTGTAACTGTACGGACTGCCTCTTGCCGAAGCTTCCGTTTACTCCGAGCGAGATGTTGTCAGCGAGGAAATAGTTCACCCCGGCCAAAGCGTACAGCTTGTGACGGGCGTGGAAGGTCTCGTCGATACGAACGGTATAGTCCTCGCCGGCATATGTCTTGGTGAACTCGTACCGGTCTTTCATCGTGTAGTCCTTGTAGAGGATCCCGGCATAGGGCACGAAATTGCCCAGTGCGTATCCGGCCACCACGGGCACGGCCCACTCTAGGTAACGGCGGTTGAGGCTGAGGTCTCGCAAGGGGATGGTCTTGCCTTGGTAATACACCTCGGTGGTCATGTTATCGCTGTTGGCATAGCGCACGCCGGGTTGGGTAGACATGAAAAAGCGGTCGGTGAAGGCATAGCCGTAACCTAGCCCTCCGCTGTAGATGGGTACCATGTTCTTGCTGAAGATGGTACTGCTTAGGTCGTCATCATCTCGGAAAGTCTCCTCGTGGGTGAAGTTGGTGGTACCGATGCCTGCCCACAGGCTGAGATTGTCCCATACACGATAGGAGAGGCGCAGGGAAATACTGTTCATGATGAGTCGGTGACTTACCGAGTGATTGTCCTCGTCGATTTGTTCGGATGTCCAATTCTCCGGGTTTCCCATCTGTCCATCTTCATCCACGCCAAATGACGTGGTGGAGAGCCAAGGGGTACTGGTATCGTGACTTCCGTTGATCTGTAAGTTGAAACGTTTTTCCCCCGTAGGATATTTGTCTAAGGGGATCAATATATCCGCCTTGGCTTGATAGACAGTAAAAACGGATAAGAGTAGGAGTGTAAAATGTCTCATATCGCTATTTATTTAGTTGAATCATTTACGTTGTTATAATATAGGTTGGCGAAGTACTCGATGGGAGTGTTGCCCGTCACCTCCTTGAATTGGCGGTAGAAAGAGGTACGGGAGGTAAACCCAGCCGTCTTGTATAACTCCTGCGGCTCTTGTGTGAGGCACTTGGAAAATTCCCGTATGAGGTACTCTACCCGATAGATAGCCAGCCAGCGACTGAAGTTCATACCCGTCTGATTGTTCAAGGTAGAGGATAGCCGGGTACGGTTCGTGCAAGCGAGGTTGGCCAACTGGCACAAATTGAACTGTGGATCGAGATAAGGCTTCTTATCCTCCATGATTTGTAAGATGCGGGCATATAGCCTGCGTTCGATTAGGGATGGCTTTTGCTTTTCTTCCATATTGGTACTGTCTTAAGTAACCCGCATAAGAGGGACTTGCGAGGTCAAATATAGACAGTCCCATTTGGTAAATCAAGGGATGAGAAAAGATGCGAACGTATTGAAACTTGATCCGAACGATCTGGTACACCAAAGGCCGTAAAGCCCCTGCATCAAAGGCTAGACACGTACTTTAACAGATTATTTGCCGGTCTCTTTTCGTACGTTTCTGTATTGGTTGGGCGTAAGTCCGGTGACTTGCCGGAACTGCCGGAAGAAGGAGGTTCGGGAGGTGAAGCCTGATTCGGAGGCTAGTGCGGTGATGTCGCTGTCGGGACGTAGGGCGACGAGCGAAAGGAGGTGGTGTACCCTGTATTCAGCCAGCCAACGACTAAAGTTCATTCCCGTCTGCCTATTGAGGGTGGTGGATAGTTGTGTTCGGTTAGTACCCACTAGACGGGAGAGGGTCACAAGGTCGAGATTAGGATTTAAGAAAGGCTTTTGCTCTTTCATAACTGATAGGATTCGTTGATATAGGAGATTATCAGATTTTGTTGTGACCTCGGTGTTTGCCTCTGAATGATCTGGTAACTTTATTTGTGGCCGGGAGATTAGCGGAAGCGGATCGTGTATTAGCAACCAAGCCGCATGATGGCTTATCAATAAATCGAATAACTGGCGTAGGCGACGGCGATGATTTCTCCACCAAAGGTATCCTCCGGTTAGGATAGCCATGAGCAAAATAATGACTCCGGTAAGGATATACTGGATGAGCCGTGCCTGTTCCGCCTCCACCTTCTGACTTTTTAAGCGGGTGGATAATAGTTCGTTTTGCAGGCTTTCGCTGATCATCTTTCTGCGTATGTTCATTTGCTCTTGGGCATAATGGGATTGTAGGGAGTCTGCCCGGTTTGCCTGTTGGATGGCTTCCGATTGATTTCCGGTCGCATAATGGCATTCGGACAACATACGTGCCACACGCACCTTATATTCCTCGATATTGTCTTTGTTCCTCAAGAGAGGCGTGGCGACATTATTGAATGAGACTCTGTCTAATTCCTCCAATACGGATAGTGCCTCTTTGTTTTTTCCATGTTTCCGGAGAGAGACGGCGTATTCCATGAAGAGTTGATATTGCAGATAGCTGATCGTGTGTATTTGGTGTTTCGCCTGAAAGTGGCGGATATCGGTAATGCATCGTTGGGTCCATTCCTCCGCTTCGGCGGTCTTTCCCGTACGGCTTAATGCTATAGCTTTTACTAAGTGAGGAGAGCTTATCACTTTATATTTCAAGTTCACCAATGCTGAATCCGCATAGATGAGTGCTTGGGGATATAATCCACATTCAAGACAAGCGCTAGCCGCCGTGATATACCAGTTTTGAGGATTTATATATGCATATTTTCGTGCCTCGTTTATCCATCGCTCGCATTCTGCGGGTTGGCGTGTCTGTGCGTGAAGAAATGCCATACGCAGGTGATTCATGAGAAGGTGCTTGTCTTTTATGCGGATGGCATAAGGTTTCATGCGGTCGAGTAGCATTCTCGCATGGGCCGTGTCCTGTAATCTGCAATAGCGGGTGTATATGATTTGGCGGGTTGCCAGCAAAAGCGAGTCATTCCCTATTTCTTGGGCATGGGTTTCTATCTCTTCGCATAGCTGGTCGTTCAAGGGACCGCTCAACAAAGAATAATCATTCAGTTGCGCTATTTGCTGATCCAATTGCTGCTTGGGTGGAAGAAGAGAGTGGGAGTCGCAGGCGTAAAGGACTGACAGTAGGAATATGTAAAGTATGCTTGTTTTCATGATGTCATAGTTTTATTTGTAATTCCAGACCGAAAAAAGGCTGGGTATTTTGTTGAAGGTAAGATCTCGTGCTGGCCGAATAGCGAGTGGGGCGTAAATCGGCGAGGTTGTTGGCAAAGAATGCCAGCGTGATGTGCTCTCCGAAAGCTTTGTTTACCCGGATATTCAGCATACCATATGGTTTATAAGAGTTTGGCAGGAATCGTTCCGGCGCGGTGGTGGAGAGTAAAGGCGCGAAGGCTGGATCCTCTTTCTGTGTCTCGGTGAACGAATGTATGATTCCGTCTGTTCCACACCAATATAGGGGCCATACATTCTCGCCAGTGCTACCGTTGTAGAGCGTACGATATTTATAGAGCCATATCATTTGCCACGTAAGGGTAGTGACCAGTCCGATTCTGGGGATGCGCGTGATGAAACGGAAGTTCGTGGAGATGATCTCCGAACGACTTTCATTTCCCGGTCCGCCTTGCTTGTCGTAAAAACCTACGTAGGGGTATTCTGTTTTATCTGTGTACTGGATCGGCCAGATCCCGTTAAGGGCCGTATTCTTTTCTCGTACATATAACCAGATCCCGTCTACGATTAGGGAGGTACGCAAGGGTGAGAAAGTCCCGAGGTCCGCTACCATCTCGATCCCATGTTTCTTCCTATGGAGTGTATTGACTGGTACAGATACCGGCGTGTAACTATATTTCTCTTGATAAGGGACAACCTTACCGTTCACCCATACCTGTCCATCTTTGTATTCAGGACGAAGTTGGGCGGTTGATAGATAATCATATTCCCGATAGCTGAACGGAATATATTGCGCCGAGGAGGAAAAGCCATCCGTTTGTTTCTCGAAAAAAGCGGTCATGTCTAGTCGGATGGCCGGAGTCTTCCCTATAAGGCCAACCTCTATCTTTCGATTTACGGTAGGTTTTAATTTCATATTTCGTTCCATTCCGGGGGCATGTGTCGTGAGAATACCAAGGGTGTTTCCACTTTCATTGCTATCATTATAATAGAAAGAGACCTTATCATTATAAATAGCTTCCGGGTAGAGTTTATCCAATGTCGGCATGAAACTGATCCATCCGAGCCCACCTTTTAAACTCAATGTATAGCCGGAGGGAGAGGAGAAGAGAGACCATAAGAGATTCAGGCGAGGTTCTGTCTGATAGATTAAGGCATAATCCCGGCTTTTCAATCCTTGATTTCTTAATCCGGCTTCTACATGGAGGTTGGAAGTCCGGTATGTGGCCTCAATGAAGCCACCGAACGTATGCAAGGACGGGATTTCCCGGAATGAGCGGGGACGGATAGATGTAGAAGGAGGCCTCTGCCGATCGAAATCCCTGCCTCGCCCTTCGTTACCCTCACTACGGTATGAGAATCCGGCTACTAAGCTGATCTCCCTCCCTTGTCGTAGAGGGAATAAGGTAGACGCCAGCATCTCGGTTTCTACATAAAAAGGTTGGCTTTCATTGACTAATGTGTACATGTAGTTTGAGGATAAAACACGGGCTTCCCATTCGCCGCTCTCTTTCTGGTCTGTATAAAGCTGGCTAGAGGCATTGTTGACCTGACTCTTTGTTTGTTTGCTTTTTTGAAGGGAACCGTCTATTCTCAGAGACAGCTTCTTGAGCCAACGTCGGTCGGGTTGCCATTCCCCTTGTATGGAAAATCGCTGATCCAATCGTTGTCTTTGCGTATGATTCTGCTCGTTGACGAATTGCTTTTCCTTTCCTATGCGAGAGGTGTAAGTAAGGCTTAATTCTAGTTTTTTCCCTGCGGGCAACCAATGGTAAAGGTTTGCCAAGCGTATGCCGCCGGTATGGAAATCGCCTTGGCTGGTATAGTCCGCTAACAGGTTGAGCGTATGGCCTTGTGGGGAGATACAGAAGCCTTTTCCAAGCATATATTGTTTCAGTTTCGGATTGTAACGTATGCTGGTGGAGAGAGGCATTCTACCTTGATGAGTCTTGAGTAATAATACGCTATTTGTTAAGTTTCCGTACCGGGCAGAAGGTATTCCTCGGATGATTTCCGCCTCTTTCACTTGGTTGAGAGATAGAAAACGGGCATCATATCCTTCGTAAGGCTCGTTGATGCCGGTGTTGAAATGAAGAGGAGAGCCGTCTACCCATATTTGGGCACCCATAGCTGCGTTCTTATGAAATTGGTTTACCCCGTTCTTTAAAGAAACCTCCCGCACTGAGAAATATTGTGCGTCTGTCACCCCAGAATTATTGGTGAGACCTCCCGGTAATAATTGTGTCAGATCAGAGATCGTGATCGGTTGCGTATGTTCCAACGTTGACGCTGGAAGCAAGGAAACCGTACCCGGAGTCTTAGACTCGATGGCTGTTACCAAAATGTTGGGTAAATAGAAGGACAGAGTATCCGGTTGCTTTTGCCCGTGAAGGTAATTGCCCGGATGAAGTGATGACAATAAGAGAAATATCGTCACGATCTTTATTGGTATTTTGTACAAAGTTGAGTAACGCATAGTATTAAGACCTATTATAGCCAGATGACAATACTGAGATTTCCGCCCCCTCCGAGGGGCGATTGAGGACTTGTCGTTTGTTCGAGACTACCCATTAAACGAAATCCCGCTGATAAGGCGGAATGAATGGGATGCCGATATTCCATTTCCGCACCGATACCCAGACGGGTTGCCGTGCGAGCAATAAAATCCTCGTTCACTTTTTGCATGTTCTGCTCTAGCTTGATTTCTGCTGAGCCATTCTCATCCTTCTGCGTTTCCTTCTCCCATTTGATCTCGGTGCCATAGCCCGATACGATATACACGGACGGGCGGATACTTAGCTTGTTTTCTTTAGGTAGGCGGATTTGTCGAAAAAACGCGATCTCTCCGTGGAAGAGCCCTGTATATTGTTTGACCGTAAAAGGATATATGTAGAAATCATTTTCCAAACGATTCCATCCGACAGTCATTTGCCATGTGGATACCTTTTCGCCCGAAGTATCATTCTTTGTCGCCTCGTAACTTAGTTGGGTAGATAACATCCGTTGCCTTGCTAGGCGATAGGTGGCGAATGTAGTCCATATGGCAGACGAGCTTGTGGTGGGATTCCGTTGTAATATGCGGTTGGCCGTAGTTTGGTTGAATCGGGCTGTGGGCGACCAGATATGCGTCCACGATTTATTCGTTCGGGTAAAACGACCTTGGTAACTGATTTGATGCAGCCGTTCTTCCCAGCCTCTCAAGTTGCCGGAGTTATTTGGATTGTCCGCTAATTGCTGGGTCTCGTAGAAGAGATCATGGAAAAGACTCCAATGCTCTTTTAGGGTTTCCGTTTGCAAGGAAACACCTAGGCGTTTTCCTTGGCTGCGAAACAGGAAACTTCCCGATAATTCTTGCATCGGAAGCCAATAACCCAGAGGAAATGTATAAAGTTTATCTTTACTATCCGTATCATACGTTAATTCCTCTGTTCGATGGGTATAATGGATCGAGGCTCCAAAACGTCTGCGTACTTGTTCGTAAACGATACCTCCTGATATCCGGATTAAGTGTGCCATCCCATGGTAGATATGGTAAGAGGAGCGATCTTCGTTGCTTGTAGCTGTATAGTCTCCATCTATCCCGACCTTGATTTTCGGGGATAAGACGTAAGCCGCTTGTCCGTAGATCCTGTATTTCTCGATGCGTTGTGGCTCTCCCAAGGAATCGCCGGCCGTAATCAGATAGTCCGGTTGCGATAATAAATTCCATTTTCTCCCTTCCAGTAGGCTTTGCGACCAATCGATACCACCCGCCAGCCAAAGCAGACCCAGCTTTCGGTTACCGGATACATAAGCCCTATAGGTCTGTGTTTGATCCGGCTGGTCGCTGGCAGGTAAGGCGGCTTGATGGATCAAATAACTTAAACCGGCTTCCATAGCGCTGTCCTTAGGCACATAGCTGATGCTGACAGGATTGGCGGATAAAGCCCATGCGCTCTCTTGTTGAGCCCATGACCGTGAGGCATAGACAGATAGTGATATCATATATAGAATGATAGTGATCTTCATAGAGGCTTACCGTTTTAAGGAAGGTGGACTTTTCTCGAAATCCTCGGCGGTGTTATTGGAATCTTTCCAGCGGAAGCGTTTCCCCTCTTGCTCATATTTCCGACGCATTGCCAGGCCGGAGCCGCCGGACGTGGCTATACCCGGACTCACATCCATAGAAGATGGGATACGTGTGTAAGCTACCGTAGAGGTTGAAGAGACGAAATTTGCGATATCCAGCACCCAATCAGCGGGTATATGGAGGTATTTTAGCGTATTGAAACTCTCAGGTTCTTTTTGGATGTGATCCGGATTGGCGATCCATTCTCTTAAGTCCGTTTTGGGACGGAACAAGAGGATCGTCGGGCCGTTCATGGAAAACAGATAGGAGAAACCGGTGCCACGCCATACCAAGTTTAGAGGTTTTACACCGGCGGAGATTTGGCTTCCGGTCAAGATAGGATCCCAAAAAGCCCATTCCACGCTGGATAAATCGAGCGAGGCCGGAACTCCCACTTCGCTATTGGTATGGTTTATGGCGTTAATCGCTATCGTTTGTCGCTCCCCCGGTTGAATGGGATATTCGGCTCCCGTTCCCGGAAACTCCCAGCACATCATGAATAAAGGTATTTCTTTCATATCGGTATGGAGCATCCATCCGGAAGGCTTTGTCACGCTTACGGGTCCTGCTTGTGCGATACATAGGCCATCTAGGAAAATCAAGTCATCGGAGTTATTGACCAACGTGAGGTATTGATCTTTGTTATAGACATTTTTCCCGTCAGGCCAGAGACAACCGCTGAAATAAATCTCGCTAATCAGCAGACGGCCTCGTTCGGACACTTCCAAAGGTATTTCCACGGATCGTTCTTCTCCATTGGCCTCGAACTGGATATTGGAGAGGCTACCACTCAATATATAATCCCTGTTGCCAGTCGTGGTTTCCTGATTTGCGGAGATTGCGCATATGCCAGCGGTTAGTTCAAATAGAGCTAGTCCATTTGTGTCGGTGGTCGTGGTGTAGACACAGCCTATACTTTGATTGATTAGTGTGACCGGGATATTCGCCAAGGAGATATCTGCGTATCCGGAAGGTTTCTTCAATTGGATATGGATACTCCCCGTTTTGAAATACTCATTCTCGCATCCTGCCAGAAAACACAGACAGAGCAGGTGGGTGAGGAGAGAAAGATGTTTGTCTATCATGAATATGGGGCATTGTGCTTAATAACTGTAGACAAATATATGTGATTTTTTTATATTTCCATTTAGGAGCTAAAAACATTAACATGTGTTCTTCTTATTTCGGTAGCTTCAGCACGAACCGGATCAAGGCCACGAACACCTTCCCGTACCGGTCCAGCTTGATTTGCCCCACGCCCCGGATGTCGCTGAACTGGTCCAAGGTGACCGGTTTCTTCTCCACCATGTCTTCCAAGGAATCGTCGGAGAAGATGATATAAGCCGGCGTATGCTCTCGCTCGGCAATTTGCTTGCGAAGCTGGCGGAGGGAGTCCAGCAAGGTCTCGTCCGTGGAGGCGGACCGGATCGGCCGGATCGGCTGGGCTTTGAAGGAGGATTTCCGCTCGCCTCTCCGGACGGGGCGTGTCAGCTCATCCGGTTCCCGATAGATGACGAGCTGGGCCTTTTGCTCCCCGTACAGGACACGCCTGCCTAACGGGGTCATCCGCAAGACACGCTCGGCGGCGTAGTCGATCTCCATGTACCCGAGTTGGATCATCTGGTAAATGTACTCCTTCCATTCCTTATAAGAGAGGTCCCGTCCGGCGCCGTACGTCTTTAGCTTATCGTATCCTCTCTCCAAGAGTTCCGCCCGACCGGAGGCACGTAATATGTCGATCAGCATTTGCATGCCTACATGCTCGCCGGTCCGGATGACGGCGCTCAGCGCTTTTTGTATCAAGACACTGCCATCGAAGCGTTGCGGAGGGTTCTTGCACACGTCGCAGTTGCCGCAATCATGGTCCGCTTCCTCGCCGAAGTAACTGAGCAGGACACGGCGGCGGCACATATCGGACTCGCAATACCGTCTCATCCGGTTTAGCTTCTCCAAGTTCACCTCGCTTTGGCCACTCTCCTCGGCGAAACGGCGAAGTACGATCAAGTCGCTCAAGGAATAGAACAGGAGGGTATCGCTTTTCATCCCGTCCCTTCCGGCACGGCCGATCTCTTGGTAGTAATTCTCGATACTCCCCGGCATGCTGTAATGCACGACCCAACGGACATTACTCTTGTCGATACCCATCCCGAAAGCTACCGTGGCGCACACCACGTCCACCCGGTCGTTGATGAAATCGTTCTGGGCCTGTTCCCGTTGGGCGGGCAGGAGGCCGGCGTGGTAGGCGATCGCCTTGATATTATACATCGCCAACTCATCGGCCAGCTCGGTCGTATCGTTGCGGCGCATGCAATAGATGATACCGCTCTGCTCCCGGTGCCCCCGGATGAAATGGACGATGGCGGCGATCTTCTCTTTCTTGTTAAGTCCCCGGCGTACCGTGAGGGAGATATTCGGGCGGTCGAATGACGATATGAACGTTTGGGGCGTGCGAAGCCGTAACTGCTCTAGGATATCCTTCCGGGTGATTTTATCGGCGGTAGCGGTCAGGGCCACGACCGGGACTTTCGGGAAACGTTCCTTCAAGATCGCCAGTTGCGTGTATTCCGGACGGAAGTCATGTCCCCAATGCGATACGCAATGCGCCTCGTCGATAGCGATGAGCGAGATGTCCAGCCGGGGCAGGAACCAGTCCGCTTCCATCTTGATCCGTTCCGGGGAGATATACAATAATTTGATCTTGCCCTGCACGCAAAGTTGCTTCACCTGTTGTTGCTCCTCTTCCGGCATCATACTGTTCAACGCCGCCGCCGGGATGCCGTTGGCGATCAACCCCTCTACTTGATCCTTCATCAAGGCGATCAAGGGGGACACCACCAAAGCCGTACCCGGCAGATAGATAGCCGGTAGCTGGAAACAGATCGACTTGCCTCCACCCGTGGGCATCAGCACCAACGAGTCCTCTTTCTGTAAGATACGCTGTATGATGTCCGCCTGCAAGGGACGGAAGGAGGTATATCCGAAGAACTTCTTCAGTAGTAGTAATAATTCTTTCATATCGCTTTACGGGCATAAAAAGCGCAAAGATAGTTTATATCATAAAGTTTTACTACCTTTGCCCGCATTATTTACATAACGAGCCGTGATGGCTCACCCTATTTTAGAATGACATTTGAAGATTTAGATTTGATAGAGCCGATATGTAAGGCTCTCGTGCAAGAAGGTTATACGACTCCAACACCTATACAATCAGAAGCGATTCCCATCGTTTCGCAAGGTTATGATTTATTGGGTTGCGCCCAGACAGGAACCGGTAAGACGGCGGCGTTCTCCATCCCGATTATCCAGCGGTTATATCTCCAGAAGAAGAAAGGTTACAAACGGGGTATCAAGGCATTGATCCTTACGCCTACCCGTGAGCTTGCCATCCAGATCGGAGAGAGCTTTGCCGCTTACGGCCGTTTCGCCGGATTACGCCATACGGTGATATTCGGCGGGGTGGGACAGAAGCCCCAGACGGAAGCCTTGGAAAGAGGCATCGATATATTAATCGCTACGCCGGGACGTCTGCTGGACTTGATCGGACAAGGATTCATCCACTTGGATACCTTGGAGTATTTCGTCTTAGACGAGGCGGACCGTATGTTGGACATGGGCTTTATCCATGACATCAAGCGTATTTTACCGTTATTGCCCAAGAAACGCCAGTCCTTGTTCTTCTCCGCTACCATGCCCCCTGAGATCGAGCGCTTGGCAGGTACGATCTTGAGCGAGCCGCAAAAGGTGGAAGTAACCCCGGCCTCATCGACCGTGGACGCAATCGACCAATCCGTTTATTTCGTCGAGAAGGCCGAGAAGATCAACTTGCTGAAAAGCTTGTTGGAGAACCCGGAACTGGAATCCGTATTGATCTTTACCCGTACGAAACACGGGGCGGACAAGGTGGCCCGTGTCTTGTCGAAAGCGGAGATAGGGGCGGAGGCGATCCATGGCAACAAGAGCCAGACCGCCCGCCAGCGTGCCTTGACGAATTTCAAGGATCATACGACCCGTGTGCTGATCGCTACGGATATCGCCGCCCGTGGAATCGACGTGGATCATCTGACGCACGTCATTAACTATGAGCTTCCTAACGTACCCGAGACTTATGTACATCGGATCGGGCGTACGGGTCGTGCGGGCCGTGAAGGTGTGGCTTTCTCTTTCTGCGACGCCGAGGAGGTACCTTTGTTGAAAGATATCCAGAAACTGATCGGCAAGGAAGTCCCCGTAGCCGGTGGCCATATGTATGAGACCAAGGAGGTGAAAGCCGCCGTAGCCGAGAAGAAAGAAGCGATCAAGCAAGAGTCGAAACGCCGTAATATGTTCGGAAGCAAACGTGACGGCAGTTACTGGCGTAACAAGAAGCGTGCCGCCAATTCCTCTAAGTAATCTAAGTTATTGTATTGCAACGATGTATAGTGCCAGTCCTTTCCATAGCATTGGCACAGTCGTGCCACGCTGGTGGCATAGCCGTGCCACAACGATGGCAAGGGCGTGCCATAAGGATGGCACAGCTATGCCACCCATATGCCACCCGGTTCGTCACCTAAGTATCCAAACAGTCCGCTTTAGCGAGCTGTTTGGCGCTATTACCCTATACTTTCTTTTAAAATGAGGTAATCTCTGGAATATTTCATTATTTTTGTGATTCAATTGTGAGTGAAACTTAAGGGTTGACGTTTGTGCTGATTGTAAAGGAGGACATAATATCTCGGATCAATAATGGCGATGCCAAAGCATTTGAACAATTATATACGACCTTCTACGTGTACTTGTGCGCCGTAGCGACTAAATATGTCTATAACCCGGAGGCGGCACGTGAGATCGTTAATGATGTCTTCATGAATGTATGGAATCACCATTCGGCGTTAATACATCCGGTAAACGCTTATTTAATTCGCTCGGTACGTAATTATTGCCTGAATTATTTAAGAGATAAACGCCAGCAAGAAGTCCCTTTATCAGATGTACAAGAAAACTTATTGTCGATACAAGAGTTGCAGATAGACGCCGATCCCCATCCGTTGGCTTATCTGGAGAATAAGGAATTCGAGGAGAAAATCTATCGTGCCGTGGATTCCTTGCCCGCTAAATGCCGGGATATCTTCGTGCAATATCTTTACCATAACAAGACCTATGAGGAAATAGCGATAACAAATCATATCAGTTCCAGTACGGTACGAGTACAGATCAAGATCGGTTTGGCGAAGTTGCGTGAACTTTTAGGCGATCTTTACCCTCTTTTCTTACTTATATTTAATTTTTTCGAAAAATAATTGGAATCTCCTTAAACGGAATCTCTAAAACATGTGTATATAATAGAAACCGGGTTGAAAACCGGCTCCTTTGTTAATATCATGGAAATAGAGAATAAACACATAGAAGATTTAATTTATAGCTACCTCATGGGAGATATATCCGAGGAGGGGCGAAATGAATTACTACAATGGTTGGAAACGGATGACGCTCATAAACAACGCCTTTCCGAGATGGCGGATTGTTGGGCGACGGCGCATGTACCTTTGTTTGCCTCTGATATGAAAGCCGATTTCCAAAAACATTTCGGGGCACTTATCGATCCCGCTATTCCTTCTGAAAAGAATCATTGGCTAAATTTTCGGTTTTTAGGAAAAGTTGCCGCCTCGGTCTTGATCGTGGTATCGGTGGGGACTGCCTCTTATTATATAGGTACGAGACATAATCAGCCGAAATCTGCCGCCTTGGCTTATTTTGAGACGACAACTCCTATGGGAGCCCAAACGAAAGTCGTTTTGCCGGATCAATCCGTGGTTTGGGTCAACGCGGGTTCCACGTTGAGATATGGCAGTGATTTCAATACGAACGGACGTAGCGTACAATTGGATGGTGAGGCTTACTTCGAGATTACCCGGGATTCCCTTAAGCCTTTTATCGTAAAATCAAAGAGATTGGATATCAAGGTTCTAGGAACTAGCTTTAACGTAAAGGCTTACGGAATGGATGAAACGACCGATGTCACTCTGGTGTCGGGAAAAGTAAACGTGAGCTTGCGGGATGAGGTTGCCCATGCGGGCGATGTGACCTTGACTCCAAACCGGAAACTAAGCTTTAATAAGCAGACCAATAAGGTAAGAGTCAGTGAGGTGGATGCCAAGGATGCTCTCTCTTGGATGGACGGTAGCCTGAAATTCTCCGAACAACCTTTCATGAGTATCGCCAAGGATTTGGAACGTAAGTTCAACGTGCGTATCCGCGTCGAGAGCGATCCTTTGAGAAAGGAAATCTTCTCCGGCAGCTTTACGAAAGATTATTCGTTGGATAAGATCCTTCGTGAGGTGGACGTGGATCACAAATATGTGTGGACTCGTTCGGGAGATGAGATTATTATAAAAGATAAATAAAAATACAAACCTTAATCCTAAGGTGTAAGTGTGGAAAATAGTATAAACGAGAAAATTATTTATTAAATCTAACTTTAATGGAAATGAACTATTTCAAGAAGACCGGTAAGATGATGGTAGCCGCATGTATGCTTGCGGGACTGCCGTTTATTCCCGGTACGGTTTCAGCGTCCGAACTTCAGACACAAATGATGTCTGTTCAAATGGAAAGTACGACATTAAAAGAACTTTTCGATTTGATCGAGGAAAAATTTAATTACACGTTCCTTATCCGTAACAATGACATCAATCTGAATGAGCGTATCTCAATCGACATGTCGAACCGTTCGGTCGAGGAGATTTTGACGACGGCGCTGAAAAATCAGCATGCTGATTTTGTTGTAAACAACAATAGGATTGTTGTTTACAAGTCATCTTCTAATCCAAATGAATTGAGAAACGCGGAGAGAATGGTGGCGCAGCAGACAATTACGATTTCAGGTACCATTGTTGACGCGGTGACGGGTGAGCCGGTAATCGGCGCGAACGTGCTTGTGAAAGGCACTACGAACGGTACCAGTACCGATTTCGATGGAAAGTTTAGTTTGGAAGCTCCGGCCGGAGCTACTTTAGTCGTTTCTTACATCGGTTATGTGAACCACGAGGTTAAGGCGACTAGCGCTCCGATGACTATCCGTATCAAGGAAGACACTCAGAACCTTGAGGAGGTGGTTGTTGTTGGTTACGGCGTGCAAAAAAAGGAAAGCTTGACGGGTGCCATGCAGGTGGTGAGCAACGAGAAATTGTTGGATGCCACTAGCCCTACGGTCGAGAACTTATTGTCTGGTAAGGCTCCGGGCGTACAGGTTACTTCGGGTGGTGGTCAGCCGGGCGCTGCCGGTAAGGTGGTGATCCGTGGTAAGTCTACGGTAAACGGTAGCACGGACCCTCTTTGGATCGTGGATGGCGTAATCGTCGGTACGGATGCGGGTAGCTTGAACCCGGCTGATATCGAGTCTATGTCTATCTTGAAGGATGCCGCTTCAACCGCTATCTATGGTTCTCAAGGAGCGAACGGTGTTATCGTGGTGACTACGAAGAAAGGTAAGATCGGAAAAGCTACGATTAACGCTTCCGTAAAGATGGGTGTGAACCAGTTGCACCGTGGAAACATGAATATGATGAACGGCGAGGAATTATATGATTATTATAAATCTTTCGCAAATCAAGACGCCCTTCCGAGTTATTTTACGGAGGATTTGCGCAACCGTAACTTCGACTGGTGGAAAGAGGGTACGCATCTGGGCTTCGCTCAAGATTACAATGTTTCTGTTTCCGGAGGTTCCGAGAAGATCAAGACTTATACTTCCGTTGGTTACTACGATGAGGATGGTGCCGTGAAAGGATATGACTACAAGCGTTATAACTTACGTTTCAATGTGGATTACCAAGCGACGGATTGGTTGACTATCAAACCTAAAGTATGGGCTACCCGTAGCGACGTGATGGACCAGCAACAAGATCTAGGCGCTATCATGTACGTTAATTTCCCTTGGGACTCCCCGTATGACGAGAATGGCGACTTGATCCAGCAATACAGACCTTCAAACTGGATTAATAGTGATGCTACCAATTACTTGTATGATCTGCAATGGAATTACGACAAAAGCACCTCTTATGAGTTCATGGGTAACTTTGACTTCGATATCAAGTTTACCGATTGGTTGACTTTCTCATCCGTGAATAACTATAAATATAATAGTATCCTTTTTAAGAGCTATCAGGATCCTCGTTCTAAGGCGGGAGAGGCAGATAACGGATTATTGCAAGATAAAACCACTGCCTCCTATAGAGTATACAGTAACCAATTGCTCCGTTTCAACAAAGTATTCGATAAGCACTCTATCAACGCTATCTTGGCTTATGAGTGGAATACCTATACACAAGAGATCAAGGATCAGACAGCGGCTAGTTTCGCTCCGGGTTTCTCTGTAGCCGATGTCGCTACTACTCCTAAGACGATAAAGGGAGAGCAAAAAGAGTGGGCCGTACAATCTTATTTGTTCAATGCCAACTATGCGTATGATAATCGTTATTTGTTGTCTTTCTCATTCCGTCGGGATGGTGCCTCCAACTTTGGTACGGACGCTAAATATGGTAATTTCTTCTCCGTCAGCGGTGGTTGGAATATCCATCAGGAGGAATTCTTCAAGGCTAAGGATTGGGTACAACAGTTGAAGTTACGTGCAAGTTATGGTTCCGTAGGTAACCGTCCGACCGAATTATATTCTCAATATACGGTGTACGCCATGTCTACGGGATATAATGGTGATCCGGGTGCGGTAATCGAACAGAAGGAAAACAAGAACCTGACTTGGGAGAAGACTTATACGGCAGGTGTAGGTATCGACGCTATCTTGTTTGATCGTTTGACTATCAACTTGGATTATTATAATAAGAAAACAACCGATTTGCTTTACAAAGTGCCTCTGCCTGGTGTAACGGGTATTGTTGGTATCTATCGTAATGTGGGTGCCGTCAAGAATAATGGTTTCGAGGTCTCGATGAACGTGGACATCTTGAAAGGGGGCGATTGGAGTTGGAGCGTCGCAGCTAACTTAGGTCTGAACCGTAATAAGATCACTGAGTTATATGGTGGCAAGAGCGAGATCATCACTTCTAACGCCGGTTCAAGTTATGCCATTTCGATGGATAAGATATTGACTCCGGGACAAGACGTGGATACTTGGTATGGTACCGAATGGGCAGGCGTAGATCCGGAGACAGGTTCTCCGTTATGGTATACCACGAATGAGAATGGGGAACGTGTAACGACCTCGAATTATAGTGACGCATCTAAGCACCAGACTATAATAGGTAAGTTGAGCCCCGATTTCTACGGAGGTTTCTCTACTGACTTATCTTGGAAAAACATTGATCTCTCCGCTGTCTTCGGTTATTCCGTAGGAGGTGATATTTATAATTACGACCGTTCGATGTATGATAGTGACGGCGCTTATGTAAATTATAACCAGATGAATTTGAAGGAAGGTTGGAATCGTTGGGAAAAACCGGGCGATATCGCTACCCACCCCAAGGCGGAATATGGCAATAAGAGCCAATCCAGCAAGGGATCTTCCCGTTATCTGGAGGACGCTAGCTACTTACGCTTACGTAGCTTGACGTTAGGCTATACATTACCTTGGAAGATTCAGTATGTAGATAATATCCGTCTTTCTTTCTCGGGTGAGAACTTGTTTGTCCTTTCCGGTTTCTCCGGAGTTGACCCGGAACTTCCGGCTGAGGTTGGCAATAAATACAAGGCAGGCTCGGTTGGTGTGGCGATCTCTCCGTACCCACAAGCTCGTAAATTCATGTTTGGTCTAAATGTTACATTTTAATTAAAGGAATCATAATGAAAAAAATCGCTATAGTGGCTCTTGCGGCAGCGGCCACGTTCATAACAAGCTGTGATATCGAACGTCTACCTTACGATAAGTACACGGAAGACAAGATCATGGAGGACAAAGATGCCGCGGTGGATGTTTTGCTAAACGGTTGTTACGCAAAACTGAAAAAGGCATCCGAACACTTGCATTATTGTGGTGAGTTCCCGGGGGATAACGTTTGTAAGGATAAACCGACAACCAATCCGTTCGGTACTTATTTTACCTATCAGCATACGGTAAATAACGGTGGTCTTACTACGGTTTGGAACAGTGCCTATAATATCATCTCACAGACTAGTTCTTTGATGAAGATGATTAATGAGGGCGAGTCTGCTGAGTTGGATCAGAAGTTGGGCGAGGCTTATTATATGCGCGGCATGATGTACTTCTATCTTTGCCGTGTGTTTGGCCGTCCTTATTATCAGGAACCGGAGAAGAATCTGGGCTTGCCGATCGTAAACGGTATGCCTGAGGATATGGATAATCTGGATCTTCCGGATCGTTCGTCCGTGAAGGATACGTATGATCAAGCTCTGTCTGACTTGAAAAAGGCGGAAGAGCTGATGACAACGTTTAAATCTACCGCTTATGCCTCAAAATATGCGGCTCAAGCTTTATTGGCGAAGGTCTATATGTATATGAGTGGCACGTTTGAGAATCCGAATAAGGAATATGCCCAATTATCTTATGATTATGCGAATACGGTAATCGAGAGTGGCCAGTTCTCTATGTTGGACCGTGCTAACTTTATGCGTTATAATGAGTTCGCTCCGGATGCCGCTTCACAGACAGAGACTATTTTCGCCGTGAAGTTTATAGCCTCAGACTGGGAAGATTGGGGTGATCCGCTAGGAAGTATGTACGCTGAGATCGATGGTCAAGGCTGGGGTGAGGTTTACGCCAGCGCTAAGTATATGGATTTGTTGCATGAGACAGGAAAAGGAACCGATGCACGTGAGGCGTTTATCCATCCGCAATATAAGGAAGACGCCAATGGAAATCAGATCCCCGCTTTCCGTTTTGTAGCTAACTTATATACGGACGGCAAGATTTCCGGTTACGTATATCGTCAAGGTGAGACCAAGGAAGTAGGAGGTAAGTTAATCGCTACGGTAGATGGTGAAGAATATACATTAACTCCGGTAGATGTGGACAATAAGCGTTATTCTATTAGCTATAAGGGAGAAACGTATGAGGGAGATTATGACTACTTTATGTTGGAAAGTCAAGGTAACCCGAAATTCTATAGCTATAAGTGCTCTAAGCAAGATGGCTATCCTCACCTTTATTCTCCGGTTATCTCTCGCTTAGGTGAGTTATACCTGATTCGCGCCGAGGCTAGCGCTAAATTAGGAAACTATACAAAAGCATTAGCCGATTTGAATACCGTTCGTACCCGTTCCTTACCTAACGCCGGATATAAATCTTTGGATGCGACAAACGCTCATGAGCTTATCATGAAAGAACGTCAGTTGGAATTAGCTTATGAGGCTGACCGTGGTTTTGATGTATATCGTGTAGGCGATACGATGAAACGTCATTACCCGGGATTCCATGACGGCGTGCCTGAATATCCTGCTACCAGCCCGTTGGCTATCCAGTATATTCCGCAGTCTGAGATTAACGCTTATCCGGGTACATTAACTCAGAATCCGTAATAAGCGATGAATAAGTATTGTATAATGAGTGTGTTGGCAGGGTTTTCCTTGCCAACAACTTTAATAGCTCAATCAGCTCCCCGGCAACCTAACGTGGTGATCATCGTAGCTGATGATCTCGGGTATGGTGATCTAAGCTGTTACGGGGCTCATCGCATACAGACTCCGGGAATGGATCGTATCGCAAATGAAGGCATACGCTTTACGCAAGGTTATTGTACGGCGGCTACTTCTACCCCCAGCCGGTATTCCTTGCTTACCGGATTATATCCTTGGACAAATAGGGAAGCCAAAATACTTCCCGGCAATGCGGCTCTGATTATCAATACTCAACAGGTTACCTTGCCGAAGGTGATGAAGCAAGCGGGCTATGTCACCGGCTCGGTCGGCAAATGGCATCTGGGATTAGGTGACGGGGCGGTAGACTGGAACAAGCTGGTTTATCCCGGAGCGAAAGAGATCGGTTACGACTATTCTTTTATCCAAGCTGCTACCAATGACCGGGTTCCCTGTATCTTTATCGAGAATGGGAGAGGTGTAAACCTCGATCCGAACGATCCTCTCTATGTCAGTTATAAGGAGAATTTCCCCGGGGAACCGACTGGGAGGGATAATCCTGAATTACTGAGAATGCTCCCGAGTGTCGGGCATGCCGGCGCTATCGTAAACGGTGTACCTCGAATTGGTTTCCAGAAAGGAGGCAAGACCGCCCAATGGAAAGATGAGGATATGGCAGAGTTGTTCCTTGAGAAGGCGAAAGGTTTTATGAAAGAGAATAAGGATAAACCTTTCTTCCTGTACTATGGCTTGCATCAACCGCATGTACCTCGTGTACCGAACGAGAGATTTGCGGGTAAGTCGGGGATGGGACCTCGTGGAGATGTTATCTTGGAAGCGGATTGGTGCGTGACCGAATTCTTGAAGGAAATGGATAAGTTGGGGCTAACGGAAAATACATTAGTTATTTTCACTAGCGATAACGGACCGGTTCTGGATGACGGTTATCAAGATCAAGCCGTGGAATTGGTAGGGGATCATAAGATGGCCGGACCGCTTCGTGGAGGAAAGACGAGCTTGTATGATGGTGGGACCTGTATCCCGTTCATGCTTCGTTGGCCTGCGGAAGTTAAGCCGGGCGCTGTGTCGGATGCCTTGGTTTGCCAGATGGATTTGTTAGCCTCGCTGTCGGCGTTGATCGGACAGACCTATTCTGATAAGGTAGATAGCCAAAACACCTTGCCTGTATTTCTAGGAAAAGGTGGTAATGGGCGAAAGGAACTTGTCTTGGAAGGTTATTTCAATTATGCGCTACGTGATGGTGATTGGGTCATGATCCCACCGTATCCGGATACCTATGGCGATGCGGAGGAGGCTGCCTTTGCCGGAAATAGTAACTGTTATCAATTATATAATGTAAAGGAAGACATCGGTCAGCAAGTTAATTTGGCGGAAAAAGAACCTATAAGACTTCGACAGATGATGATGACCTTCGAGAGGCTAAAAAGGGAAACCGGAAAGATAACGAACTTTTAGTCTTGGACTCTTTATTTTTCAAAATACTCAATAACGTTTTGATTGAAAAAATATTTTTTTAATTTTGTATCCTCAAAACACAAACTAATTTATAAAATATATGGAAAACACTCGTCGTTCATTCCTTAAGAAAGTATCTGCCGCCGGTATTGGTGCCGCAGGCTTGGCAATGGCCGGAAACGCCGGAGCTACAACAACCGCCGCTGAACCCCAAAAGAAAAAAACAGCCGGTAAAGATGATGGTAAATTACGTTTCGGTTTCATCGGAACGGGTTCTAGATGCCATGAGCATATTAATAATGTATTGGCGATCCCCGGTAATAAGATCGTAGCGATTTGCGATATCCAACAGGGCCCGATCGATAGTACCTTGAAACATATCGCTAAATTTAATGTTCCTGCTCCGAAAGTTTACAAAGGGGGTGAACGTGAATTTGAGAATATGTTGAACAACGAGGAGTTTGATTGCGTGATCATCGCAAGTCCTTGGGAATGGCACGTACCGATGTCTGTCGCCGCTATGAAGGCTGGTGTTCCTTATGTAGGCGTGGAGGTTTCTGCGGCTAACACGTTAGAGGAGTGCTGGGATTTGGTAAATGTTTCGGAAGCAACCGGAAGCCATTTGAATATCATGGAGAACGTATGTTATCGTCGTGACTGTATGGCTGCGTTGAATATGGTTCGCCAAGGTTTGTTCGGCGAGATATTGCATGGTACTTGTGGTTATGAGCATGACTTGCGTGAGGTGAAATTCAATGATGGAACTCATTACAACTATGTACCGGGCAGTGGTGATCTTCGTATGGGTCCGACGGCTTTCGCCGAGGCTCAATGGCGTACGAACCATTCCGTACATCGTAATGGCGATATCTATCCGACTCATGGTATCGGACCGGTAGCTCATTGTATGGATATCAATCGTGGTAACCGCTTCCTTTCTTTATCCGCTATGGCTACTCAATCTCGTGGATTGCATAAGTTTATCGTGGATAATGGAGGTGAGAATCATCCGTTGGCGAAGGTCAACTTCAATTTGGGAGATATCGTGACTTCTATGATTAAGTGTTCTAATGGACAAACGATCATCGTAACCCATGATACCAATTCTCCTCGCCCTTATTCATTAGGTTTCCGTGTTCAGGGAACTGAGGGTTTATGGATGAATGATGGCGATCATGTATATGTACAGGGTAAATCCAAACCTCACCGTTGGGATGATTCGGAGGAATGGTTCAAGCAATATGACCATAAATTATGGGCACAACATTCCGCTGAGGCGGCTGAGGCCGGACATGGTGGTATGGACTATATCATGATGTACGACTTGATCGACGCTATCCGTAATAAAAAACCGGCTCCAATGGATTGCTATGACGCTGCCGCTTGGAGCGCTATCTCCGGCTTGTCAGAGATGTCAATCGCTCGTGGCGGTGCTTTAGTAGACTTCCCGGATTTCACCCGTGGACAATGGATTCACCGTCAACCGCAATTCGCTTTGTAATAAATTTTCATAAAATACTAGGGAAGGATGTCTTTGTTAAAGGCATCCTTTTCTTTTTTATATACATTTTTCTTGTCTCTTCGAGTATTATGATTATTTTTGTCACTCAAGTTAATCTATTCTATCTAAATTTTAAATTCGTACTATGAAGACAAACAGAAGAGACTTCCTGAAGACTCTTGGAGGAATTGCGGCATTTACGATTGTACCGCGCCACGTGTTGGGTAATGGATTCATCGCTCCAAGTGATCAATTGACAAAAGGAATTATCGGTACAGGTGGTATGGGCCGTGGACATGTGGACTATGCCGGGACTCGTCTTGTCGCCGTGTGTGACGTCGATAAGAATCATCTGGAGTTAGGAAAACAGTTGGTAAAGGATAAGATTGCCGCATACCATGATTTTCGTGATTTGATTCTGGATCCTAATGTAGATATCGTTCATATAGCTACGCCTCCTCACTGGCATGGTATTATGTCTGTCGAGGCCGCTAAAGCTGGAAAAGATATTTGGTGCGAGAAGCCTATGACCCGTACGATCGGAGAGGGTAAACGGGTAATGGAAGCCGTGAAGCAATACGGGCGTATGTTCCGCTTGAACACTTGGTTCCGTTTCGCAGACCCGTTCTATGGATTGGGTACTCCCGTGAAACCTTTGAAGAAACTGGTTCAAAGTGGTATGTTGGGCTGGCCGCTAAAGGTAACGATCAGCAAGCATACCGGTTTCGACTGGAAGTTCTATTGGGTTGGTAAAGAATATCTGGAACCGCAATCGGTGCCTAGTGAGCTGGATTATGATTTCTGGTTGGGGCCGGCCCCTTACAAACCTTATAACCCGCATCGTGTGCATCAGACATTCCGTGGATACTGGGATTATGACGGCGGTGGTTTAGGGGATATGGGACAGCATTATATTGACCCTGTACAATATTTTCTGGGAAAAGATAATACCAGCCCGGTTAAGGTAGAGGTGGATGCTCCGCAACAACATCCGGACGCCGTGGGTACTTGGCGCTCGATTACGTATACCTATGAGGATGGTTGCCAGATCGTACTTTGGGGAGGTGATTACGGGGATCCGAACACACCTTATATTTCCGGACCGAACGGGAATGTTTATAAGAATTTCGTATGTGATATCCCGGATTGGGAGAAAAAGTTATCCGATTATCCCGAACCTGAGCCACAGGTTACCGACTTTATCGAGTGCGTAAAGACTCGTCAGCCTTTTGCCTTGAATGAGCGTAATGGCTTCCGTTCCGCTACGATCGTGAACATGGGTGCCGTAGCCCTTCGTTTGAATCGTACGCTTCACGTTGATCCCGTAAAACTGGAATTTATTAATGATGAGGCCGCTAATCGTTTGTTGGATCAGCCGATGAGAGCGCCTTGGAATATTTAAACACATACACATATGAAAAAAGTATATATATCAATTGCCAGCTTATTGTTGTGCGGTAGCATGTTAATGGCTCAAAGCCCAGCTAATCGTACATCGAAGACGATCGTTGCCGATGTATTGGCACAGATGCCGGCGGAGCAACAAGCTGAATATAACAAATTAATTAATGACCTAAGCTCCACTGGCGAGGAAGGGGTCTTGATGTTGATTAACAAGATTAACGCTCCGGGAAAAGGCAGTAACTCGAACGTGGATTATGCGTTAAGCGGATTGACTCACTACGTGATGGCGAAAGGTGAGGAAAATGCCCGTCTAGCAACAGCCAACGCATATTTGAAAGCCTTGGATAAGGTGAGCGACCGGGAGACAAAGGCTTTTATTATCCGGCAGCTTCAATTACTGGGAAAAGATGAGTGTGTGGATACGCTGGCTAGCTATTTGAACGATGAGAGCCTAAGCGGTCCTGCTGCCCGTGCGTTATCCGCAATCCGTACCGATAACGCTAAGAAGGTTTTGGTGGCTTCCTTGATGCGTCGTTCCGGTACTCCGAAGACGCAAAAGGATATTATCCGTGCGATCGCTGACGTGCAAATCGCTGATGCGGAAAATGTATTGAAAGTGATGCTTGGTTCCAGCGATGAGAATATGCAGAAAGAGGTTCTTTATGCGTTGAGTCGTGTAGGTTCTAAAGCTTCTCTAGGCGATTTAGCCGCCGCTGCGGAGAAAGCCGGTTATAAAATGGAAAAGACCGGGGCGAATGAGGCATATATCGCTTTGATAAAACGTGTCCTTGAGCAAGGCGATACCAAAGACGCGGAGAAAGCAGCGAATGATTTATTGAAGAAGTCTACGAAAGCGGGCATGACACAGACCCGTGAGGCCGCTCTTCAGATTCTATTAGCCGCTAAGCCAGAAGCCGCTACGAAGAATTTATTATCGGCTTTGAAAGATACGGATAAGGGATACCGTAATGCGGCTTTGAACTTCGCATCGGGTTTCGCTGATCAAAATGTTTATATCGAGGTCATGAAACACATGTTAAAGGCGAAGCCGGAAGTCAAGGTGGATATCTTGAACTGGATAGGCCGTGAAAGCAAATGCCCGTCTAAACATGACATGATCAAGAATCTGGAACTTCGTTTTGATCTACCAGCGAGACAAGTTCTTTTGGACCAATTGAAAGATAAGGATTTCTATGTGCAACAGGCCGCTGTTTGGGCCTTGGTTAAAATCGGTGATAAGAGTGTCATTCCTGTGCTGGCGGATTTGTTGAAGAGCAATGACAAGCAAGTGATATTATTGGGTCAAGATGCTTTGATGGCATTTAACGGCGATATTGATCAAGCGGTCGCTAAAGTGATCCCGTCTGCTTCCGATGCCGGGAAAATCGCTGGTCTGGAGCTGTTGGCGATACGTATGGCCGATGCGAATCTGAATACGGTACTGGATCAGATTAAATCCGGCTCTCCGGAGGTGAAGAAAGCCGCTTATACCGCATTGAAAGATGTAGTGTCTGAGAAAGATTTCACTTTATTGTGTGGAATGTTGGAGACGGCGGAGGCTTCCGCTATCGCCCCGCTTCAGGATGCGGTCATTGCCGCTATCTCTAAACAACCGGCGGCAACTCAAGTATCTAACGTGAATCGCCGTATGGTACAAGCGGGAGATAGCAAGAGATATCTTTATTATAAGGTCTTATCAGCGACTGGTGAGAAAGAGGCTTTGGCTACGATCGTGGAAGGATTGAATAAAGGGAATGGAGCGGCCAAGGATGCGGCTCTTGACGCTTTGTTGGCATGGAAGGGTATTGAGGCTGCCGATGAACTATTTAAGGTTTGCCAATCAGCCTCTTCCGATCAAGTATTCGACAGGGCGTTAAAGCGTTATGTGCAGTTGGTATCTAATCCGGCATTTACGAGAGAGAATCGTTTGTTGAGCTTGCGGAAAGTCATGGAGATCGCCCGGACGAGTGAGCAAAAGGCTCTTATTTTACGTCAGATCCAACGGGCGGATACCTTCTTGGCATTGATGTATGCGTCGGAATTCTTGGATTCAAGCGATGCGGCTGTTCGTTCTGCGGCTGTTTATGCGGTTTGGAATATCGCTCGTAACCATCCGGAATATAAGGGTGACAATGTGAAGGCAATCTTGAAACGTGTTTTGACCATGTTTGACGGGGAAGACGCTCGTTATGATATCGATGCCTTGAAGCAACATTTAGATGCGATGCCGGACGAGGTTGGATTTGTCTCTATCTTTAATGGTAAGGATTTAACGGGTTGGAAAGGTTTGGTTGAGAATCCGATCGCCCGTGCGAAAATGAAACCGGCTCAATTGGCGAAAGCGCAGGAGAAGGCGGATGAGAATATGCGTCGTGACTGGAAAGTGGAGAATGGCCTGTTAGTATTTGACGGTACTGGGTACGATAACCTATGTACTGAAAAGCAATATGGTGATTTCGAGATGTATGTTGATTGGATGTTGGATCCTAAAGGACCTGAGGCTGATGCCGGTATTTATCTGCGTGGTACTCCTCAAGTCCAGATCTGGGATACTTCTCGGGTAAATGTTGGTGCGCAAGTAGGTTCCGGAGGCTTGTATAACAATCAGGTAAATGAGAGCAAGCCTTCGAAAGTGGCCGATAATAAACTAGGTGAATGGAATTCCTTCTATATTAAGATGGTTGGCGACCGTGTGACGGTTGTCTTGAACGGAGAAAAAGTGGTAGATAACGTGATTCTGGAAAACTATTGGGATCGCAAGCTTCCGATTTTCCCGGTAGAGCAAATCGAGATGCAAGCGCATGGTAGCAAGGTTTATTACCGTAATATCTACGTGAAGGAATTAGAGAAACAAGAACCGTTCCAATTGTCTCCTGAAGAGGAAAAAGAGGGTTTCAAGGTTTTGTTTGACGGAACGAATATGCATGAATGGACTGGAAATACGGTTGATTATATCTTGGAAGACGGCTGTATCTCTATGGTTCCAAGCAGTAGCTTCGGAGGTAATCTGTACACCAAGAAGGAATACGGAAACTTTATCTATCGTTTTGATTTCCAGTTAACCCCGGGAGCTAATAACGGTGTCGGTATCCGTACGCCGATGGAAGGAGACGCAGCATATGTAGGTATGGAAGTGCAGGTCTTGGATTGTGAACATCCTATTTACCAAGGAAACATCACTCCGCTGCAACATCATGGTTCCGTATACGGTATCATTCCCGCCCGTGAGGATCATCCGAAAGCGTTCAAGCCGGTTGGAGAATGGAATACGGAAGAGATCATGGCGGATGGCGATCATATCCGTGTGACGGTGAATGGAGTCGTAATCTTGGATGGAAATATTCGGGATGCCGTGAAGAATGGTACGCCGGATGGAAAGGAGCATCCGGGTTTGTTTAACAAAAAAGGTCATATAGGTTTCTTAGGACATGGTTCCCCTGTCAAATTCCGCAATATTCGTATCAAGGAATTGAAATAATTTATATCAGGCTTTGAATATATAAAGAGATTGTCTTGAGTGATTCGAGACAATCTCTTTTTTATTATAGGGGATTTATACTATTTAAATTATATCTTTGTGAAATCATAGTGTAATTTTATCGGAAGGGATATTTTTATGGAGGATATACAGACTCAATTGGATCAATGTAAATTGTTATTAGATAGAGCGGAAGTTGGCTTGTGGGAAGCCGATTTTGTTCAAAGAAGTTATATCTGTTCCGATTATTTAATGAGTATATTTGGGAAGAAGGGGAATAATCTCTCTTTTTTTGAATTTTACTATATAATCCGGGAAGACTTTAGGGATCTGATTACTACGGATTTTTTATCGATCCAATCTGTCGATACGTATGAGCAGATATTTCCGATAATAACACCGACTGGGGAAAAATGGGTACGCTCCAGATTATGTGAGCGTAAGTTGAATAATGGAGTGTGCGTAAAAGCGTTGGGCATATTACAGATTTTACCTAATTTCAAACTGAAAGAGGAAAAGATTAGTAAGATGATCGATCATAATGAGATGATTTTCCGAAAGCTGTATGTAAATTTACCTGTGGGAGTCGAGCTTTATGACAGGGACGGTTACTTGATTGACCTGAACGCAAAGGATATGGAGATATTCGGTATCCGGTCAAAGAAGGACGTTTTAGGAGTCAATATTTTTAGCAACCCGATTATGCCTAAAGATGTGATCAAGAAACTCAAGGAGAATAAATCCGTGAATTTCCGGCTGAATTATTCGTTTAAGAAGGTCGATGATTATTATAACACCTCGAAAGTAGGCGAGATGGATATCGTTACCAAGGCCAGTATTTTATATGACCAAAGAGGTGAACCTTCCAGCTATTTACTTATTAATTTGGATAATACGGAAAAGATGATCGCCTATAACCGTATTTCTGAGTTTGAGAATGTATTTACCTTGGTCAGCGTATACGCTAAAGTCGGTTATGCCCTTTATGACTTATATACCTTTGAGGGCTATGCCATTAAGCAATGGTATGAGAATATGGGAGAGAAGGATGGAACCCCCTTGTCCCAAATTATTGGGATTTATTCTTATATTCATCCGAACGACGCTGGATATATAAACTCATTCTTTGAGGAGGTGAAACAGGGTAAAGCGCATCATTTCCGTAGGGAAGTGCGTGTGAAGTCTGGTGACGGATGGAAATGGATTTGCGCCAATATCACCCGTAACCCTCAAAGCGTAGACCCGAATAAACCGGAGATGATCTGTATTAATTACGATATCACGGAGTTAAAGGACTCTCAATTGAAAAGGGAAAGGGCGGAAGAACTGGATCGTTTGAAGTCTGCCTTCCTAGCGAATATGAGTCATGAGATTCGTACGCCATTAAATGCCATTGTCGGTTTTTCTCAATTATTGGCGGAAACGGATGATCCCGAGGAGAGGCATGAGTTTGTGGAAATCATCGATAGCAATAATCGGATGTTGCTTCAATTGATCAGTGATATTCTAGACTTGGCAAAAATTGAATCCGGTACGATGGATTTCAAGTTCGCCGATATGAACGTAAAAGAGGTGATCAATGAGATCGTGACCTCATTCCGTATCAAGATGCCCGATAACGTAGCTCTGATCGCTCCCCAAGATTCACCGGAATGCCAAATCTATAGCGATCGTATGCGGCTGACGCAGGTAATATCCAATTTCCTTAACAACGCGATCAAGTATACGAGCGAAGGTTGTATCACCTTAGCTTACGAGATCATAGGTGATGAGATAAAATTCTCCGTGACTGATACGGGGGATGGCATGAGCCAAGAGATACAAGCCCATATCTTTGATCGTTTCTATAAAGGAAATACGTTTAAACAAGGTACGGGCTTGGGGCTATCTATTTGCGAGACCATCGTAAATAGGCTAGGTGGTCGGATCGGTGTAAATTCCGAGTTGGGCAAAGGCAGTACGTTTTGGTTTACGCATCCCTATTCCTTCTCGCCGAACGCTAAATCTCCTGCATCGCCTAATCCGGGAACGATATAAGAATGATCGTCGAGGTCATTATCTAATGCGGCGATCCAGATTGTAGTCTTGTCATCCGGCATTTTCTTCTGCAAGTATTCCAAGGCTTGTTTGCTTGAGATGATGGAGGCTACGTGTACATGGCCGGGTACTCCTTTGGTCAGCAGGGCCTCATACGCCAATTCCATAGAGCTTCCGGTGGCCAACATCGGGTCGGATATGATCAAGGTTTTACCTGTTAAGCGAGGAGAGGCGATATATTCGATATGAATATCAAAATTCAAACGGTCTTTATATTTGCGGTAAGCGGATACGAAAGCGTTCTCCGCATTATCCAGATACCGAAGGAAACCTTGGTGGAATGGAAGTCCGGCACGCAAGATCGTACTAATCACGATTCGATCGTCCGGCGTATTCATCGGGGCTATACCTAGCGGGGACTGGATGTCTTTCGTACTGTAATGAAATTCCTTACTGATCTCGTAAGCCATGATTTCTCCGATACGCTCAACATTACGACGGAAACGAAGGCTGTCTTTTTGTATATCTACATCTCTAAGTTCGGCTACGAACTTGTTTAATATGGAATTTGTGTCTCCAAGATTGACGATTCTCATGAGTCTTTTTTTTGAGCCCAAAAGTAATCATTTCCGGACACTAAAAATCATAAGTATGAAATTTTTCATTCATAGTTATAAATGAAAGATTTCATACTTATGGTTTTTTATCCCCTTACCGGGGATATTTTTACTACGTTTTCGGTGACTTTATTATTTCAGGTGGGCATTCATCGCCTCAAGGAGGAATTTACCCGGTTTGAATTTTACGGTCGTACGAGCGGGGATCATTACCGGAGTACCTGTTTTAGGATTTCTGGCAAGACGCTGTGTTTGCGGTCTTGGGATCAGTGTTCCAAATCCGACAAGTACGATTTCCTCATTTTCGGACATACGCTCAGTTACGATCTCGATGTAAGCATCCAATACTTTCTTTGCTTCTTGCTTTTGTAACCCGGTCTTGTCTGCTAAAGCCTCTATAAGTTCTGCTTTGTTCATAAATGCAAATTTTTTAAATTGTTAAACACTACAAATGTACACTTTGAAGCTGGTTTTATAGTTACGTTTTGCAAAGATACATTTGCATTTGAGTTTCTTATTAAACAAGGCCTACAGATGTTTGTTACATTTTTAAGAACAAAAAATGTTAATAATGTGTCAGTTTGCGAATTTCGAAACATTTATTGAATCTTGATATACCCGATTCGTGTGTACTTGATAGTACGGGATTCTATATGTTTTAAGACCTTAGCGGAAGTCAAAGTCAATTTTTCCCCTACTTGGAAAGCATGAGCGCCCGGTGGCAACGTTTGCGTGGTAAGACTACGATCTTTCGCTTTTATCCTCAATAAAAAGTAATTCCCGGCGATGTCCACGGCCGTGAGCAATTGATCTACATAGAAATATTCGGTACCACGGATAATCTGTGTCTTGTAAGAATCGTCTTCAATGCGGACTTTTGTGATTGTTAACTTTAAATCGCTCAATTTTTCTCCCGGTGTTCCTACAAAGCGGCTTACAGGCATTTTATATTTCTTACGGGTCTGTAGGTCGAGATAGATTTTACTGTAGGTCACCGCTAACTCTTTAAAACGCATCTCGCTTTTTACGTGAGGCTCATATTTATCGGCTATCCAAACGACGTAACGGGGATCGATCGTATAGATGTCATGCAAATGGTATCCTCTGTATTTACCGAAAGAAATAATATCGTCTCCATTATCGGGAGAGTCTTTGATATCTGTCGTTATAAATAAAGGTAGAAAGGAGTTGCTTACCATCTTAATCGCCTTATTCACCGAGCTGATGGCATTCAAGTCGAGATTCGCCAAATAGACCGTCGGATGATAAGTGGCCGAAGGCGTAAAGAACCAAAGCGTATAATATAAGGTCTTTGAGGTAGGCAAAAGAATGTAGTACCGCCCTTTGTCTGACGTTTTTCCTCGATTGAACGTGTTTAACTTGTCGAGGATCATCTTCTGTATTTCACCGGATAGGCCGGACGTGTTCTCATCCATACGATCAACTCTATATACAAATCTACTGAAAAAATCCGGAACTACATAATTTGCGGATGAGTTATTTATGACTACTTTTGCCCTAAAAATAAAATAGACGATGAGAATAGAGCAGAATTATTCGTTGGAGAAACACAATACGTTCCATCTCCCAGTAAAGACACGTTGGTTCATGGAGTATGAGACGGAGGAGGAGTTGCAACGAATCTTACATGATGAATACTTTCAGGAATGTTTATCCTTGCATATAGGAGGCGGGAGCAATCTATTGTTCATCAACGATTATAATGGCATTATCATCCATTCCCGAATCAAGGGGATTTCTATCTCGGCGGAAACGGACGAGTATGTATCGCTTCGTGTCGGGGCTGCGGAGATCTGGGATGATGTCGTGGCATACGCCGTATTGAAAGGTTGGGGAGGTATAGAGAATCTTTCTTTAATACCCGGTGAGGCGGGCGCTGCCGCTATCCAGAACATCGGGGCTTATGGTATGGAGATCAAGGATGTGATCGAGAGCGTGGAGGCTTATAACCAGTTGACATTCGAGAAACGGACTTTTACGAATACGGATTGTGAATATGGATATCGTAATAGTTATTTCAAGAATGAGCATCATGACCCCCACATCATAACTTATATTACGCTTCGACTATCCAAGAACCCTAGCTTTTCGGTTAATTATGGGAACTTAAAGGAGGAGTTGACGAAATATCCGGAAGTTACTTTGGAAACGATCCGTGAGGCTGTCATAACAATTCGCAGGCAGAAGCTTCCCGATCCGGAAGTATTAGGCAACGCAGGCAGTTTCTTTATGAACCCGATAATTACGGCAGAGCATTTTGAGAAATTGAAAAAGCAATTCCCGGAAATCCCGTCTTATCCCGCTTCGGAAGGAAAGATCAAGGTTCCGGCCGGTTGGTTGATCGAGCAATGTGGGTTTAAGGGTAAAAACCATGGGCCGGTAGGTGTTTACGAGAAACAAGCGTTGGTATTAGTGAATTTAGGAGATGCCCGGGGGCATGAGATCGCGTTGGTCGCGGAGAGCATTCGTACCGCCGTAAAAGATCGTTTCGGTATAGAGCTTATGCCTGAGGTTAAATATGTCGGATAATGAAAATCGTTTTTTTAGGAACAGGAACGTCTACGGGCAATCCTGAGATAGGTTGCCAATGTGAGGTATGTACTAGTAAAGACCCCCGTGATTGGCGTCTACGGGCTTCGATCTTGGTAGAGACGGAAGGGAAACGGATATTGATCGATTGTGGTCCGGACTTCCGTTGGCAAATGATAACCAATAAGATTTACTATTTTGACGCCGTTTTAGTAACTCATGAGCACTACGATCATGTAGGTGGCTTAGATGATCTACGTCCTTTTGGCCGGTATAAAGATGTGGATATTTATGCGGAAGACAATGTCGTGGAGGCGATAAAGACTCGCATCCCTTATGTCTTCCGGGAGCATAAATATCCGGGAGTGCCTAATTTGGTTTTGCATACGATCGGGACGAAACCGTTTGAGGCCGCCGGTGTCATGATCACTCCGATCCGTGTAATGCACGCTAAGCTGCCGATCTTAGGTTTCCGTATCGGCAATATGGCTTACTTGACCGACCTTAAATATCTTCCGGAAGAAGAGTACGCTAAGTTGGAAAACCTTGATGTATTGGTTATTGATGCCCTTCGGAAAGGAGAGCATCAATCGCATGAGAGTCTGGAGGAAGCCTTAGCGAATATATCCCGTATCCAGCCCAAGGAGGCCTATTTAATCCATATGAGTCATCGCATAGGGTTGCATGCGGTCATTGAAAAAGAGTTGCCTCCGCATGTACATTACTCATATGATGGATTAACGGTGACTTTTTAAGTCATATATTGAAAAGATTCTTTATCTTTGCCAGCTGAAAATCTAGAGAATAGCTGCTTTTTTAAGTTAGTCGCTTATAGCAGGAGTGGTATATAATAAAAAACAATAATAGACTGTATGAATTTATCGTTTAAGAACGTACTATGCGTATGTTGCTTATTGCTGTCGGGATCTGTGTATGCACAGGTTCCGCAAGACTTGATTGACAAGGCGAAAGCCGCTGGAATGTCGGATACGCAGATCCAGCAGGAATTAGCCAAGCGTATGAAACAAGAAGGGGGATCAGTCGGATCTCAAGCTACCGCTACCGATGCGAAGGTTAGCGACCGGGTAATGCCGGTAATCGATGAAGGACAATCCTTAGAAGCCCAACGTAGAAATAATCTTCCTGCTTCAGCCATGGAGAATACTGTATTCGGGCATGAAATCTTCTCAAACAAGAACTTATCTTTTGCCCCAGATTTAAACATCCCTACACCTAAGGATTATGTGCTTTCCGCTGGTGATGAGTTATTGATTAATGTATGGGGAGATTCCGAGCTAAACTTGAAATTAAAGATCTCTCCGGATGGTACGATCCTTGTACCAAATTTAGGTCCGGTGTCGGTCAGTGGATTGACGATCGCTGGCGCTGAGACTCGTCTGCGTCAGGAGTTGAGCCAGATTATGTCTACGCTGTCTGGTTCGGGAGAGGGGAATACCTTTGTTTCCGTCAGTTTGAGCCAGATTCGTAGCATGAAGGTGAATATTGTCGGCGAGGTAGTCGCTCCCGGTACGTATACATTACCTTCATTCGCCACATTATTTAATGCGTTGTATGCCGCCGGTGGTGTGAATAAGATCGGTTCTTTGCGTAGCATCAAGGTATATCGCAATAGCAAGGAAATCGCTAATCTCGACGTATATGATTATTTATTGAACGGAAAGTACACAACGAATGTTCGTTTGGAAGAGAACGATATGATTATGGTAGGCCCGTACGACCAGTTAGCGGTGGTTCGAGGTAAGGTGAAACGTAATCGTATTTTCGAGTTGCGCAAGGGTGAGACCTTGAAGCAATTGCTGGATATGGCCGGCGGATTTACCGGCGACGCTTATACGAAGGACGTACAAGTGAAGCGTAAATCAGATAGTCGTTACCAGATCTCTACGGTTTCGGAAGATAAGTTCGCTTCTTTCGTGATGCAGGATGGCGATTCTTTGCTGGTAGATTCCGTTATTCCTTTTTATGAGAATCGTTTGATCGTGACGGGAGCAGTATGGCGTCCGGGAGAATATGAGTTAAGTCCGTCGGTTCGTACGGTAAAGCAATTGGTAAAACAGGCCGCAGGTCTTAAAGGAGACGAGTTCGCCGGCCGTGCCTTGATTACCCGTTTGAATCCGGATTTCACGACTACGATGATCGCCGTGGATATTCGTGGTATCTTGAACGGTACCGCTCCAGATGTGGAGTTGCAAGCGGAAGACCAATTAAGCATTCCTTCCCTATTCGATTTGCGCGAACCTTATACGATCAAGGTTGGCGGAGCCGTGAATTATCCGGATACGGTGCTTCCGTATCGTCATAATTTGACAATAGAGGACGCTATCATGATGGCCGGTGGCTTAAGAGAGTCCGCTTCTTCTATTAATGTAGAGGTAGCCCGTCGTGTGAAGGATCCTAGTTCCAATCAGAATGTCAACCGGATCGCTGATGTATATAACTTCTCGTTGAGTGAGGACTTCAAGTTGAATGCGGGAGATACGATCTTTACGCTGGAGCCGTTCGATGAAGTTTATGTTCGTTTCTCCCCGGGGTATCATGAGCAACAGGTCGTGAAGGTGAACGGCGAGATCACTTTTGCCGGTAGCTATGTATTGGCTACGAAGAACGCACGTTTGAGTGACATTGTCGCGAAAGCGGGAGGCGTTACCCCAGAGGCTTATGTAAAAGGTGCCAGCTTGAAACGTCAGTTGACAGAAGATGAATTGAAACGCATGGAGACCCTTCTGGCTTTAAGTGAGGCGAATAAGCAAAGCCGGGATTCCATCGGTGTAGCGTTGATGAATGTGAAGGACTATTCCGTAGGTATTGATTTAGAGAAAGCGTTGGCAAATCCGGGCAGTATCGATGATGTCGTGCTTCGTGATGGTGATGAACTTTATATTCCGCAGTTGCAAAGTACGGTGAAGATGAGTGGAGCCGTGACTTATCCGAACAGCGTGACTTACACGAAAGGTATGTCAGTTACGGATTGCTTGTCTCAAGCCGGTGGTTATAATGATATCGCACGTAAGTATCCGATCGTAATATATATGAATGGTAAGGTCGCTACGACGAAGCGTACCGCTATCTTTTTCAAGCGTTATCCGAAAGTGGAGCCGGGCTGTGAGATCGTAGTTCCGACGAAGACGCAACGTGAGCGCCGAAGCTTGGCTGAGATCATGAGTATCAGTAGCTCCGCTACCTCTATGGCCGCGATGATTACCTCTATTGTTAACATGATTAAAAACTAATCAGGCATGGATACGATAAACGAGATAAAAAGACAAGAGTTACCTGAGGAGCAGGAGATCGATTTAATCGAACTGGCGCAAAAACTGTGGAAAGAGCGTAAGTTCTTATTGAAAGGCTGTGGTATTGCGGTGGTAGTAGGTTTGATTGTAGCTTTCAGTATTCCCAAGGAATATACAACTACGGTGAAATTGGCACCAGAGACACAGGATGCGGCAAAAAAATCTAGTCTTGGCGGTTTGGCTGCTATGGCTGGGATTAATCTGAATGCCGCTGCCGGTGCGGACGCGATCTCTCCGGATTTGTATCCGGATGTGGTGCAGAGTACCCCGTTTCTGTTGGAATTGTTTCCGGTAGAGGTTACCGATAAGGAAAAGGAGTTAAGCACTACATTGTATGATTATATGAGTGAACATCAACGTAAGGCTTGGTGGGGATATATTGTCTCCGCTCCATTCAAGGCGTTGGGTGCGGTAATGAGTTTAATCTCCGGTGACGAGGAAGAGTCTGAGGGCTTGAATCCTTACCATTTGACAAAGGATCAAGAAGAGGTGGTGAAGGCCTTGCAGGAGCGGGTTTCTGTTTCCGTGGACAAGAAGACCTTGGTTATCACGGCTTCCGTACAGATGCAGGACCCGGTTATTTCCGCTCAGATGACAAAGGTCGTTTTGGAAAACCTCCAGAATTATATTACGAATTATCGTACGCAGAAAGTAAAGCAAGATTTGGAATTTACCCAGAAGGTATTTGGCGAGTCACGTGACGCTTATTATAAAGCGCAACGTGCGTACGCTGCTTTCGAGGATGCCAACCGTAATATTATCTCTTCCAGCTACCGTACGGAGCAGGAACGTTTGAAGAATGAGATGACCCTTACGTTTAATGTTTACAATACGTTGGCGCAGAAGTTGGAGCAAGATAAATTGCGTGTACAGGAAGAAACTCCGGTGTATACCGTAATCGAGCCGGCTACCGTACCTTTGAAAGCATCTTCTCCTAAGAAGGCACTTATCTTGGTCGGTTTTGTCTTCCTCGCTTTATTCGGATGTATCGGATATTTATTCGTAAAAGATATGTTTGTGTCAGCATTCAAGAAAGAAGGGACTGAAGCTTAATTCCCGCAAACCGTAAAATAGACCACGGCCTCGTCATGACTGACTTGTGCCGTGGTTTTTATTTGTGGGAATAGCCGATTGATCCGAGTAGTTATCGTATCGCATAAGTTGGGGTAAAAGTTCTCCAAGGTTTCTTCATAGGGCTGCTCATTGAAGCAGCAAAGGCTTCCTTCATTATAGAATAAATCCATTGCCAACCATTGATTTTTCATTTTCCACTCCATCGAGTCATTCATTTGAACCTGTAAATCTAAAGAGGCGCTTTGGATGAAGAGATTCATCGCGCCACTCTTGCCTTTTTTACTAATTAGATCAGCTAATTCCGGAATGATCTGTGCGGGGTACATCTGTTGCTTTTTCGCTGTCTCTACCAATAATTTTCGATTGTAGGACACCACGAATATACCCTCGTGGTAGTAACAACCTAGAAAATGCTTATCAACATCCGGATAGTATCTAACAGGAACGGAAGCTTCCTCTCGTTGCTGGGCAGGAAAAGTGAAAGAAGCGTCCAGTTGCTTGAAAATACGCTCTGCCGTATGACTATCCATAGGGGCGTACAAGATATCCCCTTGTGGATAATAAGCGATCAAGAAAGACGATAAATCCGGATTTTGCTGTATTAAAGAGAGGAAAATAGCGGGCGTATGATCCGAGAACGCCTTGCGTATATTCTCCATGGGTAATATCATCTTCTCGAATACAGGAGGACGATTGATAGCAAAAATTGCTGTGGGGGTCGGGATGACCAAGCTATAGGGATCTACCGTGGCGACAAATTGCTCGTCGCTCATATTCTTGTAAAAGTACCTCACGCAAACGATCGTAGCCAAAAACAAGACAATGAATGCCATTATGTCTTTCTTGCCGATCCTCATGTTTGCTTTAGGAAGTATTTACACCAAGGCTTTAATCCGCATTCCTCACATTTCGGTTTCCGGGCGAGGCAAACATATCTTCCATGTAATATCAACCAGTGATGGGCGATGGGGATCAGTTCTTCCGGAATGTTCTTCACTAGCTCCTTTTCCGTTTCCAAGGGTGTCTTGCTATTATTGGTCAAGCCGATCCGGTTGGAGACACGGAATACGTGCGTATCTACCGCCATGGCTGGCTTGTCATATACAACGGATGCGATTACGTTCGCAGTTTTTCTTCCTACACCCGGAAGTTTCTGTAGCTCGTCAATATCGGAGGGAACCACGCCTTTGAAGTCCTCTATCAGCATCTTCGCCATACCTACCAGATGTTTAGCCTTATTGTTCGGGTAAGATACGCTTCGTATGTATTCAAAGACGACTTCTGGTGTGCTAGCTGCCATTACCTCGGGAGTAGGGAAAGCCTCGAACAGGGCAGGAGTGATCATATTCACTCGCTTATCCGTGCATTGTGCGGATAGGATTACCGCTATCAATAATTGATATGGATTGTCATAATGTAGTTCAGTCTCGGCTACCGGTACGTTTTCCTTAAACCAGTTTAATACGCCTTTATATCTTTCTTCTTTTCGCATTGTTTTTTCGGTTTCTATTTTTCGCATCCTAAAGGTATAACTTTTAAAAGGAATATACAAGCGGAGATGTGCCAAAAATAAGATACTCCCGAATTGTACGAATAAATAAAAAAGTACCGATCTCCTTCTTCCATCTAAGAGAGAAAGAAATCGGTACTTTTTTATTTATTATTCCCTAACGATCTGGTGGATATGTATAGGTTCTTTTCCTATTGTGGTGATTTCTAAAGAAGAGAAATCCTCGAACATGGTTTTATTTAATTTGATGTAGCCTACGTTCCCTTGATAGACGATGTTTTTCTCACCATCTTGAGAGAGGCCGGTGATAGATACCAAATTCTCGTTACTTCCGGAGAGGAAGAAAGATACGGCGTTGATATCATCGCATTTTATGTGAATTATTTCTCCCGGATTCAAGTTCTTATACGTATCTAGGTTCATATCGTACATCATAAGAGCCTCATTGATTTGCGGGTCTTGTTGGGTTGTCGCCGTGAATCCTAGTACATATAGCTCCATTTGCTGATCCGAGTTATTTCGCATACGGATATAACGGGCTTTCGGATCGATGGTGCGGATCGTATCCTTAGCGTTTTCCGTGGAGACATGGGGGATTAGGCTCCAGCTCTTTCCGTCAGCAGACCACTCGAATACCCGTCCGGGTTGGTTGCTTTTCGGAAGATTGAAACAGAAGGATTCCGCTTCTTTCTGGATTTCCCAGCCGATACCCAGATATTGATTAGGCTGTACCTTGACTACCTCGAATAGGGGGACGTAACCGACCGTATTATCACCCTCGGCACAAGGCTGGCTCTTCAATTGGTCGATATTCGTGAATATGGAAGGGATGCTAACCTTCACCTCGTCTGGGGCGATACCGTCCGTAGATAGCAGGTTACGACCTGTCTGGCGGTATAAGTCTACGATGAAAGGGTGTAAGACTTTCGATCCGACTTTCACGCCTTTAGGCTGTGCCTTCTGGTTCAGCGTGCGGTTTATCAGTTTCATGCTATCTAGCAAGGCAGATGTTTCCAGATAGCGTTGCCATGTATAAGACCGGTCTTTCTCATACCAAGCGTGCGCCATATGCAGAGCACTTGTACCGGCTTTTCCTAAGAACTCGAATTGGATAAGCCATGGATTGATTTGTTCGATCAGGCGTTTATTGGGACTTTGGCTGTAGATCATGCTCGGGGAAGCCGTGATTTGAGCGAATAAGGTTCCCAGAAGATTCGCGCTTTGCTCCGGGAACGTGTTTTTCTTATATCCGGCGAGGAATGTCTGGATAGGAGCCACATAGTTAGCGGACTCTTCCCGGCGGTATTGATGTCCGTTCGGACCCGGATCGCAGTTATGCTCGCAGAAAATGCGGAAAGCCATGGAGGCCTCCGGCATAATAAAGTCGCAAGCGTCTTTCCATGCCTGTGTAGGATCGTAATTCTTGATATTCCAAGTGTACATTCCAACGCCGAATATAGCGACCTTGGAAGCCTCGGCGTATTCCATAGGATTGGATACGAATCCGGTCATGGTGCCGGCGGCTTGCGTATCTAGGCCGTAGGCGGCTCCCATCAACAAATGATCTTGGCAATAATCGCTTACGGGGAAGTTCCACCAGATATAGGCGGGACGACGGATACGGTTGTTTACCCATTCGACGCCTTCTTTCGTGATATCGGCTACGACACGGTCTCCGGTCCACATGATTTGGATGGCGGGATCGAGTTGGGTACCGAGGATATCCAGATAGTCGGTCTTAGCCCATGAACGGTTGTATTCGGTAGGGCACATGATCAGGGGTTGCACGTCATTTTTCTTGCTGATAAATTCCTTATGGATGTAATTCAATAAGCCGGCTTGCTTTTCCGGGCGGGCTCCCTCTCCGGATATATCATCGAAGAAAACGGCGAAAGAGCGTACGCCCAAATCGTACATTTTCTCGAATTTGGAAAGGATATTCATGCTATCTGTTAGGTTCCATTGAATGTCTTGTCCCGGGTGGATGGCCCAAACGAAGTTTACTTTGTTATGGGCGGCCTCTTTCGCTAGTTCCTTGATATGCTCGGCTTCCTCGGCGGGATAAGGTTTGCGCCAGTTGGGGGAGCTGTGGTAAGGATCATCTTTCGGACCATAGATATAGGTGTTCAGCTTGATCCTTCCGTAAAAGCGGATTTGCTCGATACGGTCGGCGTGGCTCCAAGGCTGTCCGTAGAATCCTTCCACGGTACCCCGGAATAATACGTCCGGATAGTCCTTGATCGAGCAGAGAGGCAGGATCTTCTTACCCTCGTCATATTTAGCTAATTGCTTGAGGGTTTGGGCGGCGTAAAACAAGGAATTATCGTCTACGATCCCGATCGTGATACCTTTTTTAGTGATCGTCAGCGTATAGGCACCCGAGCGTTGCATTTCCGGAGTTTTGTCTTTTAGCTTCTTGATCTCTAAAGGGAGAGATTTGCCGGATTTAGCGAAAGGTAGCGTTTCTTTAAGTAGTTTGACCGCATCTGCGTCCGGATTATTTATACCCCGTAGGGCATATCCATGGGGCGGTGCGTATGTTTGGCTGGAAATAGTCACTTCTTGGGGCTCGGGGAAGATTCCTAGGGATAGCTTTTGGCTATACGTTAGGCTGCAAACGCCTAGAAGGAGCATGGTGACGAGTAAATACTTTAGTGTTTTCATATGCGATATGATTTAATGTTAACGTTCGTAAATGTAGGGAATAATTAGACACGAAGCACACGGAGGGCACGGATTTGTTCCGTGTGCTCCGTGTTTTAGATCTTATAGGGAGAATAGCAATACCCGGTTATCCGGATTTGTCCATTCATGGATCAAGCTACGCACGTCGCTATATTCGGCGGGAGTGAACTGTTGCTTGTCCAACTCGATCGTACGTACTACCTCGATCGTATTTCCTCTTGGTGTGATCGTGCGGGTTACTTTACCAAAAGGCTTGCTTATCACTTGCTCTTTTGTGGAGGTCTGCAACTTCATGCCCTCGGCGGGAGTAACCGTGTAGGTTACCTCTTCCCTAATTAGGGAGGGGAGTTCGAATAAGTTGGAACGCTTGCTGTTCAAGGTGCTCATGCCCCAGCTATCGATTCCGGCGGAGATGGCTGGCAATACGCAGATGGCGAAACCGCCTTTTGCTTGATCGGTGGAGATGGCCACGGATCTACTTTCCTTAATCTGAATAGGTGTGGTCTCAATCTCAATGGAAGCTCCGGAGAGGGAGACTACCTTATCTAGTCCGCCACGATTTGTCAGTGGGGAGGCGGATAGGTATTGGTCTTTCCCATCGACAGTGGCTTTTACGGCTAGTGTCTGGATGGCAGCCAGCCCGCAAGCGTCCGTATCGAGATGGCCGGGATAGACGGCGAGGACTTCCGACGGGATTCCGGCGGCATTCAACATCACGTTCAAGAGCTGCGCGATCTCTAGCGGCGTACCGTAGGCACTGCGGAGAACGGTATCGATGTCACGGACGGTATAGCCGGTCATTGCCATGGGGATAGGACAGGTACTGAGATTGTTGAGTATATGGTCTCGGATGATGTTCACCTTCTCTTGTTCGTTACCGCTTTTATCGGTGAGGAATTGGGCGAAGGTTTTGCTCTCGTATCCCTGCGATTCCTTTAAGCGCTTATCCAAAGTGGCTAAGGCCGCTTTACCTGAAGGATAGGTAGAGGCTACCAAGTGGGGTGAAGCCTCACGGTTCTTTGGTTGGAAAGCCTCACGGGAGGAAGCGGGAATGTTCCGTAGTGTCCAGTGTACCTCCTTTATACTGTCATGGCTCTCCTCCACGGCTTTTACGGGGGAGCCGTACAGACCGCAAGCCAAGGGGGTCCCTTCCGGTACGGAGATAGAGACCTTGCATTCCTTCACGGGAGAAGTCTCTTGTAGTCGCTCGTTGATATCCAGAGCCGGATAGTAGCCCGGTTTTGTGATAATAGAGTAATCCAAGTAAATCGTGGCCCCAAGTTCTAGGCCAGTGTGTACCACGACCATTTCCTTAAGTTGGTTATAGGCCGGAGCGTCGGCGGCGAAACGGGGCAGGACCTCCACGAAGGCGTTATCGGGTGTCTTTACGATCGTACCGTCTTTCTGCCTCGTATAGGATGAGTGAATCTTCAGTGTTTGGAAATCGGGATTGTAGACGATAAAACTCTCGCCATACGTGCTATTCATCGCAGTGTGCGTGAAGAGCGTCAATTCCATGGAGGATCGATATTCTTGGCTACCGTCGGCATGCAAGGTCCAAGCTTTTGATACCTTCCCGTACTCAGCCTCCGATGCGGCGAATGAAGTAACCGTCATCGCTAACAAGCTTAGGAGAAGAATCAGTTTATAGGTTATCTTAATCATTGTCTTTCTGTTTTTATTTCTTGATAATCAAATAGTCACCATAACTCTTATAAGCGTTCACGGCGGAACGGAAACCTTTCCAGTCGGCTGCGTCGTAGACACGCTTCTTCAACGCTAGCTTCTGGCGCAAGACGATGTTCTGGTCGCCTTCCTGCGAAAGGGAACCTTCGAAATCGGCCGCATCGCTTCGCTGGGCGTCATTCTTCGGGGCGTTCAAGAGGGTATAGCCCTTGGGGAGGCGGATGGTCTCATCTTGTTCTACCAAACGGGAGCAAGCGTCCTTGAATCCATACGTACGGTTTTCCGGTTTCGTATCGATACGCAAGAAACTCTTCACTTGATTGTAGAGGTTATTCATGACTAGCGGTTTGATAAGCATCTGGTCTCCGGCGATAATCGCATAATCGGGGATCTCATAAGAGAACGTGATCTTGATAGGGGCCGCTTGATAGTTCTTCGGGTCCTTACCGTAATCTACACGAAGCAGTTTGGCGTTGGGGGATACGGTCAGCAATTGCTTCTCCATCGTGTTCTGCCAGTCGGATTGCCATCCGGTGGTGAAGATGCGGCGGATATTGCTGTCGGATTGTCCCTCGGCGGTGATCGTGAATTGTCCGCGGAGCGTGCCTTTCTCGTCTAGGTGGTTGTCGGCGTGGATGCGGACGTAGTGGTTCTCCGGGGCGGAGACAGGGGTTAAGCGGAGGTCGGAGCCTTCGGGCACACCCGGGAGGTAGTTCTGCTGTTGCTCGGCGCTACTCCATAATTCCCGGCAGAAAGGAACCCAAGTCGGGTCGAGAGGCATATACGTACCGCTCGCCAGTTTTACCACCGCCACGCAATGGTTGAAATGGTCGGCGGGGATACTTTCTACACGGCTTCCCGCCATTGTCATCGCCGGGTAAGCCTCGAAGCCGGCCATGCGGAGGAAGGCGATCAACGTACCGGCGATATCCTTGCAGACACCGCAACGATCGGTATAATTCATCTTCAGGTTGTGGAGCGTGAAACCCTCGCCTTTACCCATCGAGATTCCGGAGTAACGGATGTTATCGGCCACCCAGTGGGTCAATACGGCTATCTTCTCCATTTCCGTTTTCTTGCCTTTGATCAGCTCGTCTACCTTCCTTTGGGCTTCCGGGATCGCGGTAAAGCTTCCGTAATCCTCGTTAACCTTATTGAACCAAAGGGATTTATCCTCCCAGCGGGGAGTACTGGACATCATGAGCTTCGGGGCAGCGTCGAATAGGTCTACCATATTCGGTTCCTTGGCGAAAGGAAGGATATCGTCGGAGGTGAAGGTATATACTTTCCGTCCGTCCTCGTATCGCATCGAAGAGGTACATTCGCCTTGGTAGAACTGGAATTGCAACTCTTTCTCCATCGGCATGGATACCCGGTACACCTTGCGCACGGTAGGCTCGGTAGCCCAGAAGGGGACGATATCGTAAAACTGTCCTCGCATAGGAGGGATGAAACGCTCGTCGTCGTCGCCCGCCGTCAGCAAGGCGTAGGTGAAACCTTTCTTGGCGATCTCGTACTCCACGACATCTCCCGGTTGCAAGCGGCCCACTTCCAGCATGATCTGCCGGGCGCCCCAGTAGATGGCACGTGCGGGGGCGGCGTAGTCGCAAGCTTGGGTCACGTCGAGATTGATCACGTCGCCGTTCGCACGGTAGATCGTGGCGTAACGAAACTCGGCATGTGCCGTCAGCGGGTCGTAATCGTATTTGATGATACGGTTGGCGACGGCTCCTTTGGAAGTCTGTACCTTAAAAGCCTTGCATACGGCGAAAGCCCCCGAGCCGGTAGGTTGTACCGTTACGGCGGTGCTATCCAGCAAGGTGACGCAGTCGTATCCTGCATAGGCTTGCGATTTCTCCAAGGTAGGATCTTGCGGGTATCGGCAAGAATCCTGCCCGTACATAGGCGATAAGGCCAATAGGGAGACCGCGGTGATTGTTAGAATTCTTTTCATGTTTATAGTGTTTTTGTAATGATATTTCTCGCTAGCTCCCGGCAGGCGGCACGGTCGATCTTGCCGCTTCCGGTTTGGGGGATCTCGCTTACCTTTATGATGTGCCTCGGACGGAGGTACTTGGGCAGGCTGGCGAGAACCTCTGTTAGCATCTCACCTCGTAGGTTTGAGGCAAGCAGTAGCACGACCGCCTCTCCCAACCGAGGGTCGGGGGCGGCGGTGATGGCATAGGGGCGGTCGAGGTAGGGCCGTAGCCGCTCTTCCACCTCCTCGATCTGTATCTTGATACCTCCGCTATTGATGATATTATCTTTCCTTCCGATAATGGCGAAACTCCCGTCCGGCAGCAGGCGGGCGACATCGTTCGTCACCAGCCGCTCGTCGCAAACCAATGGGGCGTCTATCACCAAGGTATTGTCCGGCGACAAGGATAACGTCACCGAGGGGAAGGGATGGTAATAGGGTGAGGCTTCCGGCCCGTTCAGCCGGCGCAGGGCGACGTGAGACAGCGTCTCCGTCATTCCGTAGGTGGAATAAACCGTGTTTGGCATCTGCCGTATCTCCTGTTCCAAGGCCGCGTCGATCGCCCCGCCGCCGATAATCAGGATATCCGTTTGCTCCAGCCGCTTACGTTCCTCGGGTACTCGCAATGTATTGTAAACCTGCAAGGGGATCATGGCGGCAAAGCGCAGGGGCGTATCCCCCCAATCCGCCAACGGGTGTCCGGAGGGCTCGCGCACCTCCAGATCCAGTCCGGCGTATAGGGAGCGGACTACCATCATCTTTCCGGCTATATAGCGTAGGGGCATACATAACAAGGCCTTGTCGCCCTTCTTAAGCCCCAGATAATCGCAGGTAAGCCGGGCGCTGTTCAGCATCCGGTCCTTGCGTACTCGCATCCGCTTGGGCGTACCGGTGGAGCCAGAAGTCTGGACTTCCAGAAAAGGGGAGGGATCGTGCCATTCAGCTAAGAATGCTTGTAAATCATCTTGTATCGGCATAGGTCAAAGGTCATAGGTGAACCAGATGGTGTCTCCTTTTCGTTGGATCAACTTATGTTTATCGTCCTTGAAAATCTCGCCGGTTCCCAGACCTTGCGGTAGCGGGTTACCTAGCGTGGCGCACCATTGGGCGATAGCGTTCAGTCCGATTTGCGATTCCAGAGCGGAGGTGACCCACCATTTGGGCCTCTCGGGGGTGCTCCCTAAGATAGTTTCCGCTAAGTGAACCCATTCCGTGCATCCGGCGATGCCTCCGTGGAGGGAAGGCTTTAATATAATGTATTGGGGATGGATCGTTTCCAACAACCGCTGTTTCTCGTCCGGGGCGTTACAGCCGATCAGTTCCTCGTCGAGAGCGATGGGAAGGGGTGACTCTGCCGCAAGGCGTGCCATCTCTTCCAACTGCCCGGCACGGATAGGCTGCTCGATGGAATGCAAGTCCATCTCGGCGAGCCGCTTCAGTTTGTCCATCGCCTCCGAGGGTGTGAAAGCGCCGTTGGCATCTACCCGAAGCTCTATTTCCTTGGCAGAGAAATGCGCACGGATGTGTTTCAATAAAGAGAGTTCCCGCTCGAAATCGATAGCGCCGATCTTCAGCTTGACGCAGCGAAAGCCCTCCTTCATCTTTTCCTCTACCTGTTCCAGCATGTACTTATAATCGCCCATCCAGATCAGTCCGTTGATGGAGATGCCCGCCTGCCCCTGCGAGAAGGGCGTGTCGTAATGCCGCCAACCGCCCTGTTCATAATGGCGCATGGCCGTCTCCAGCCCGAAAAGGATGGATGGGTAATGGCGCAAAGATTCGGTGTCAACATGCCCCTTCTGTTCCAGATCGAGGCAAGCCTTGGATAACGTGATCTCGTAATCCACTCCATAATCGCAACTGAGATCCGGCAGGGGGGCACATTCTCCGATACCAATAACCGAGGGTTCGTCTTCCTTACGGATTCGGACCTCCCACAATTTCCGGGTCGTGTAAACACCCCGTGAGGTTCCTGCCGGTCGCTTGAAAGTCAAGCACCGGGGAACCACCTCAATCCTATATAACCTCTCCTTTACCATTCATTATTCATTCTTAACTATTCATTATTCATTCTCAATCCCCCTACGGGAATTTCGGGTAATCCTCGAAGCGTGGACGGCGTTTCTCCAAGAATGCCTTGCCGCCTTCCTGCGCCTCGTCCGTCATATAGTAAAGCATGGTAGCATCTCCGGCCAACTCTTGTATACCGGCCTGTCCGTCCAACTCGGCGTTCAAGCCCGCCTTGATCATGCGCAAGGCCAACGGGCTAAGCAACATCATCTCCTCGGCCCATTGAACGTACTCGTCCTCTAATTTATCCAAGGGGACTACCTTATTTACCAGACCCATATCCAAAGCCTCCTGCGCATTGTACTTGCGGCATAGGAACCAGATCTCACGGGCCTTTTTCTGTCCGACCACACGGGCGAGGTAAGAAGAGCCGAACCCGGCGTCGAAGCTACCCACACGAGGACCAGTCTGTCCGAAGATAGCGTTCTCGGAAGCGATCGTAAGGTCGCAAACCACGTGCAATACGTGTCCGCCGCCGATAGCGAAACCATTCACGGCCGCGATGACGGGTTTCGAGAGAGAGCGGATCTGCTTTTGTACGTCCAATACGTTCAAGCGAGGTACGCCGTCTTTACCCACGTAGCCGCCACGTCCTTTCACGTTCATATCGCCTCCCGCGCAAAAGGCCGTATCTCCGGCTCCTGTCAGAACGACTACGTTAATGTCCGGGCGTTCCCGGCAGATGTAAAAGGCGTCGCTCATCTCCGTGGTCGTAGTCGGGGTAAAAGCGTTGCGATACCGTTCCCGGTTGATCGTAATGCGGGCGATGCCGTTGTAGAAATCAAATAAGATCTCCTCATATTCCTTGATGGTTGTCCATTCTCTTTTCGTTTCCATATATTATATGTTTTGTGCTTGGGATGAATTTTTTAGTTGATGATAATATTCCTTGAGCAATCGTACGTCTTCTGCTTTGTCCGTGAAAACCTCCATGAATAGGGGATGTTCGCTCGGTTGCTCCGTTTGGGTAAAGGCGCTCATCGCCGCTGCCAACTCCTCGGCATTATGGACAGCGGAGTAGGAGAATCCCCTTTCCGTGGCCCATCCCTCCGCTGAGGTCTGGTGGGAGGCGGTAACGTAACGGTGCGTACGCTCGTTCATCTTGAATCCCGGCAAGGCTTGGAAGATCTCGCCACCTCCGTTGTTCAAGAGCAGGATGCGAAGGTTATTGTGCAAGTTACCGTTCCACAACGCGTTCATATCATAGAAGAAACTAAGATCGCCTATAACGATAAAGTTTAGTTTTTGCGAGGCCGAGGCGTATCCGATGGCCGTAGACAAGGAGCCTTCGATCCCGCTCGTACCTCGGTTACAACAAACCTCAACCGTCTCGGGTACGGTGTACAATTGCGCGTAACGTACGGTGGAGCTATTCCCCAAATGCAAGGCCGATTCAGCCGGAAGCGAGCATATCAAACCACCGATCGCCGCCATCTCGGAGTAAGCGAACTCCGGCTCCGGCAGGTTCCGGGATTTGTATTCCCAAGCCTTCGGATATTCAATCTGCCTATTCTCCAGCATATAAGCGATTTTCTCCAGAAACTCGAAAGGGTCCATCTCGATCACCGTGGTCAGGCTACCGAATAAATCCGCTACCTCTCCATCCAATGAGACATGCCAATGCTCCTTAGGCGGGTGTTTCCGCAAAAACTCTTTCAGCCGCTTGGAGACAATATGGCCACCGTAGGTGATTACGAGCTCGGGAACTAGCTTCTCTTTTTCCTCCTCCGGGGTAGCATACAGGATAGCGTCGAAATTCTTGATCGGTAATCCCGGTACGATACGGTTGCCGATGTGCTCGGAGAGCCAAGTGAAATGCTTGTATAGTAACTTGCATATTTTCTTCTCGAAGAGATAGATCAAGCTCATTTGTCCCGCTATCATCATCCGCTTGCTATATTTGTTCAAGCGCTCGATCAGGTCATCATATTTCCGGTCGTACACGTTCAAGCCTTGATAACGGGTGATTACCCGTACCTTCGGCAATTCGGGTGTCGTGAACTGAAATAAAGGCTCGGAGATCGGAACGTTGATATGCACCGGTCCTTTGCCGTGATGGTTCAGTTCCAACAACGCCTCGTTGATCAATCGATTGCAATACCATTCATCTTGATCCGTATGTATTTCCGGTAGCTGCACCGACTTCTTTACCAGCGAGCCGAACACCCCGGGTTGCGGCAAGGTCTGTCCGTCCATTTGCCCGATCCATGCGGCGGGGCGGTCGGCGGATATCACGACAAGTGGAACTTTCTGATAGAAAGCCTCCGCTACCGCCGGATGTATATTCAGCAAGGCCGTGCCCGAGGTACAGCAAACAGCCGCCGGCTTACCTCCGTGCAACGCTAGCCCTACGGCAAAGAATCCCGCGCTTCGTTCATCCGTCACGGAATGGCAATTGAAGAACGAATGGTTTGCCAATGTGTGCACAATCGGAGAGTTCCGGCTTCCCGGACATAGCACGATATTACTTACGCCGTGCTCTATCAGCAAGGCTACCAATTGAAGGATGTTCTTTTTATCGCTATACATTATATGATATAAAATTATAAATTACCCACTATTCTCCGCATCGTATCTAATTTATCCTCTGTCTCCTGCCACTCATCTTCTAGCTGCGAGGCCGCCAACAGACCGCCTCCGGCATACAGCGTAAAGGTTTGGGGGAGGATATTCATGCAACGGAGGTTTACGTACAGATCTGTTTTGCCTTTGGGATCCAGCCAACCGATGAAACCGGAGTAATAGCTACGATCGTACCCCTCATTCTCGATGATGAAATGATAAGCCTCCTCCTTGGGAAGACCGCAAACTGCTGGAGTAGGGTGTAATAGTTGAAGGACATCACCCAGCTTCTCGGGATTCGGCAAGGAGAAGAAGAAATCACTTTTCAAATGAGAAACCTCTCCGGCCCGGGCTGAATAAGGCCCCTTCTCCTCGGGAGTAATACCCAAGGTGGACAGCTGGCGGCGTATATAGGAGGCGACTAATTGCTGTTCTCTCCAATTCTTATGGTCCCAGCTTTTCGGTAATTTCCCGTCTCGTAAGGATTGGGTTCCGGCCAAAGCTACCGTTTGCCAGTCGCCTTTCTCGCCGGATAACAAGATTTCCGGTGTCCCACCCATCCAAGTTCCGGTTTCCGGGGTATGGCAAAGGTAGACATAGGAGCGGATATATCGTTCTTCCGCGGCGAAGAATGCCTTGCCGGGTGAGAAAGAGGGATCTTTCCGGATCGTTTTGCTACGGGATAGGACTAGTTTATCTTGGCTTCCTTTTAGCAAAGGGTTGGTAAACAGGGAGAAATGGTAAGCGTATCGTTCCTTCTCCTCGGATTCGGACGGGATTTCGATTTCATTCGAAGGGAATTCGTTTTTCTCTCGAGAGAAATCCCAATCGGATTCGGAGGGGATTTCAAAGCAATCCGGTTGGATTAAAACGATAGGTCGTTCCGCTGTCACCTGAAACGGAGCGATTACAAAACCGCTCCGTTCATTTAAGTCTTTTATGTCGTATAATAGGCAAGGAGAGCCGGCGCTTTGCATCCTGAAATGGAGCCTATCCTCACCGGGAATACGCCAAATAGCGAAACTCCGGCCTTGCTTGATCAACGTGTCTATTATTTCGTAAGAATCTCTTGGAATCATTTCTTCTTTAGTATACTATTGATTACCCGTACAGAGGAAACCAGTTTGTCGGTAGAGGTGAATATGTCTACGTTCCACACATGGGATGAACGGCCTTTGTGGATAATCGTCCCGACGGCACGTACCGTGTCTCCCTCGTGGGCGGACGACATATGGCTGCCGCTAACTTGCATGCCGACTACCATCTCGTCCGGTTTCGCCAGAATCATGGAACCTAGTCCGGCCACGGTCTCTGCCAGAGCCAGTGTAGCGCCTCCGTGCAAGATACCGAAAGGCTGGCGGGTCCGTTCGTCTACAGGCATGGTCGCTTCCACACGATCCTCTGACGCATAGGTATATTGAATGCCTAGATTACCCATTAAAGCATGTTTGGCCCGTGCGTTTAGTTGATCTAACGGAACCTCTGTGGGTTTGATCGTGGCAAGGATCGCTTTCTCGATCGCTACCGCCACACCTTCCATATTATTGGGTAAGGTCGTGAAATCGGCACAAGCCTTTACGGAATCGCGTGCGTTACCCATCGCCACGCCGGTACCGGCTAATTGAAGCATGGATACGTCGGCCACGCCATCACCAATAGCGACAACCTCTTCGGTCGTGATATTCAGCATCTCCATCAATACCGCCAACGTATTTCCCTTATTGATGAAATGAGGAGCTACCTCCAAGAAATAGTCCTCGGAGCGGAAAGCTTCCAATACCCCGTCCAGACGTTTCTTCCAATGATTTTCGAGACCCACTAGATTGTTCTCGTCATCGCTGGTAAGAATACACTTACAGGGTGCGAAATCCACCGCTTCCGGGAAATTCTCCACACCGATGATGCGCATCTTATTGAGTTCGGCCTCCTCTTGGACATGCTTGTTTTCCGGGCTATCGGTTAGGATATAGTCCTTGTGATATGTGAAGATCGCGAAACCGTTTTCCTTCGCCTTCCGGTTCAAATAAGGAATCATGGCCGGATCGATTCGTTTCTCGAACATCAATTCTCCGGTCTGGGCATTGATGATCTGACCTCCGTTATAAGATAATATGAAACCACCGTAATGATTCAATTCAAGGGCCTCCGCCAAGGGTTGAACCCCGTTGGTGGGTCGGCCGGATGCCAATACAACATGAACTCCCATCTGCTGAGCCTTTAACAAGGCGGCATGGGTCCGGGGAGTTATCTCTTTCTTGTCGTTAAGCAACGTCCCATCTACGTCTAAGACTAATAATTTGTACTTCATGGCGTCTTATTTTTATGGTTTAGAATACAAATATACATAAAATAGTTGATAGTTAGAAGACATTTCCATGAAAGGAATTTACGTATATCGGCGCAAGCTCACGCCTATACTGGCGTAGCCCTACGGCACTACTGGTATAGGCGTATGCCGGTATAGGCATTGGCCTGTGTCGATACTGGTGTAAATGTCTCTGAAAAAACACGTACGTGTTCTCGCGAAAACATGTACATGTTTTTCGGAAAATACGTACGTGTTTTTTTTCAAAGCAATTCTTGGATGAAACGAGCCACTCCATCCTCATCGTTCGTGTATTGGGTGATGCGGTCGGCATTGGCCTTGACAGGGGGCTGGGCGTTGGCCATAGCGACTCCCAATCCGGCGAAACGGATCATGGATACGTCGTTGAAACCGTCGCCGATAGCGATCACTTCCTCCTGTTTTATCCGGGTTCGCTCTAGTAAGCGGGATAACGAGGCTGCCTTATCGATGCCTTTGGGGACAAGCTCCAGATAGAATGCCTCGGAACGATATACGTTGATACGTTTCCCTAATTCTTGGCGGAGCTTCTCTTCCAACGATACCAACATCTCCGGTTCGCCTACCACCAAGCATTTATCGGCTGGCTGATGCAAATCCCGCAGAAAATCGTCGGTAGCCTTGATCTTCATTTTGGTTAAGAAAGATTCGTATTGTACGTATTTATTTTCCGGATGCTCGCTTAAGATATATTTACCGTTGTAGGAAAGGATAGCCAGTCCCGCTTCTTTGGAGCGGTTGTATAAAACAGGTATGATATCGGGTGGCAAAGCCTGTTCGAAAAGTACTTTGTCTGTCATCAAGTCGATCACCTTACCGCCGTTGAAGGAAAGGATAAAACCACCATATTGCTTTATGTTCAGTTCCTCGGCTAAAGGCACGATACCGTAGGTGGGCCGGCCGGAGGCTAAGACCAGATGCAATCCTTTTTCCTGCGCTTGCAGAAGGGTTTCCCTCGTAAACGGGGTGATCTCTTTTTTACTGTTTGTCAGTGTACCGTCTAAATCCAGTACCAATAATTTATAGTTCATGCTCTTGTTTCGTGTTGATCGTGATTATTTTACCTCTTTGGGAGATATAATTATAGAGTTCTTTATAAAATGCGTGCCGGGTAAGGGTGGAAGCGTCTCCCAAGATCATCAGTTTCATACGGGCACGGGTGATCGCTACGTTCATGCGCCGCAAGTCGTTCAAGAAACCGATCTTTCCATCCTCGTTGGCCCTTACCAAACTGATCAAGATGACATCGCGTTCTTGCCCTTGAAAACCGTCAACGGTATGTACGGTGATCAGTCTGCGTAAAGGCTTGAAGAAAGCGTCTTGTTTGATCAATTTACGGATGTATTGTACCTGCGCCTTATAAGGGGAGATCAATCCGAAGTCGATATTCTCTTCCAGCACTCTCTCCTTGGATATTTTCTGTATATAGGAGCGTAATTGTTCCACGAGCAATTCCGCCTCTTGCCTGTTGACACGGCTCATGGTCTCTTCTCTCGTATTTTCCGTGAAATCGCACTCGGACGTATCGAACCATACGATGGGAGTGTCCAGTCGCAAGATTCCCCGCCCACTTACCTCGGGAGCGGATTCGAGTTCGTTATGATAGAACCATTGGGAGGAGAAGCGCATGATATCCTCGTGCATACGATATTGGATCTTCAAGAGAGAGACCGTTTCCGGTTTCGCATGGGCTATCTTTTGCATCAAGGTACGTCCTAAGCCTTCTCGTTCCGCTTCTATACATTTAATAGTAGGGGGCAATTGGTGATGATCGCCCGCTAGTATGACCCGGTCCGCCTTGCTGATCGCTATCCAGCAAGCGGCTTCCAAGGCTTGGGCGGCCTCATCGATAAACAAGGTCGTGAAGTGTCGGTTCATCATGATCCGGTTTGCGGAGCCAACCAAGGTGCAAGCGACAACACGAGCCTCGTCGAACAGCTCTGTATCGATCTTGACTTCCAGTTCGGTCGCCCGGAATTTCAAACGGGAGAGGCGGTTTCGGATCGTATCCCGTTCCTCCCGGCTTTTCTTTCGCATATTGGATTGTATATCCCGTACCGCTTTTCGGATGCTCCATAACTCGGGATAATCCGGATGCGATTCGAAACGGCGTTCATATGTGAAAGAGAGCATCTTGTCATTGATACGAGTGGGGTTCCCGATGCGCAGGACGTTAATGCCTCTATCTACCAGTTTCTCCGAGATGCAGTCTACGGCGGTATTACTTTGGGCGCAAACGATCACTTGATTCTCCCGGTGAAGGGTCTCGTAAATGGCTTCCACCAAGGTGGTTGTTTTCCCGGTTCCGGGAGGGCCGTGTACGATAGATACTTGTTTCGCTCCCAATACCTTGTTTACGGCTTCTTCCTGCGAGCGGTTCAACCAAGGGAAGCGGATCGGGAATAATTCACGCTGTCCCGGTTTTTCCTGCCCCAGCAATACGTCCCTAAGATGGGAGAGTTGGTTGTTTTTTGCCCGCATCACGTCCGAGAGAGCGGAAAACATCGTTTTATAGCTGGTCTCGTCGAAGTAGAGTTGCACGCCGAGATCATTGCTTTTTCCTTGTATATCCATCAAGGCGGAAGGAGTGGGGAGAACTACCACCATCCGGTTCTCTTGCACGTAGCTGATCGTGGCGGAGAAATCCAGATACTTAAATTTACCACTGATATCTGCCGTAAAGAAGCAAACCGGGCGCCCGTACTCAAAATTATGCTCGATCTCCCGGTCTTCTGTCCTTTCGATCTCGATCACCAATTGGTTTAAGGAGTTATAATAACTGCGTCCCGGAGTGACCGGATACCAACAGAGGCCCTGCGCCACTCGTTTTCGCAAACCCGTACGCTCGGATTGCTGTCGGTATGTTTCCTTCTCATATTCATATTCTTTCTGCAGGAGATCATATTGCGTTTGCAAAGTTACTACAAAAAAGTGAAATGCGGAAAGATATAGTGATAGAATTGAGTTACAAGGGTTTTGGTTGAAGTGGCGATAATCCGTGAAGCCATTACAATCCCTGCCGAAGCCAAATCCTGACGCCGCTACGTTACTTGTTCGTAACCATGCCCGAAAATGCGACAAACGGGTACGAATAGCGAAACAAGGCTCTAAGGAATAGTGAGTTATCCATAACTCATGCGAAAAATCAGGTTACGGAAAAAGATTGCGCCGTTCCTCCCCGTTTTGCGTACCAACACCGGACTCTTCACCAACTAATTTTGAAACCCAAAAATTAAGGACAATGAAGAGTACATTTTCAGTAATCTACTACCTCAAGCGTCAGGTAGTGAAAAAGGACGGGACAGTTCCCGTCATGGGACGCATCACGGTGGACGGCAGCCAGACACAGTTCAGCTGCAAACTGACTGTCGATCCGAAACTGTGGGACACCAAAGGTGGACGTGTCACGGGCAGAAGCACGGCGGCACTCGAAACGAACCGTATGCTTGACAAGATGCGGGTACGCATCAACAGGCATTATCAGGAAATCATGGAGCGTGACAACTTCGTCACGGCGGAGAAGGTGAAGAACGCCTTTCTCGGACTGGAACACCGCTACCACACGCTGATGCAGGTGTTCCGCCAGCACAACGAGGACTACGAGAAGCAGGTGGAGGCAGGCATGAAAGCCAAAGGCACGCTGCTGAAGTACCGCACCGTTTACAAGCACATGCAAGAGTTCCTCGACATCCGCTACCATGTGAAGGACATCGCCCTAAAAGAGCTTACCCCGGCTTTCATCTCCGACTTCGAGATGTTCCTGCGCACGGACAAGCACTGCTGCACCAATACCGTGTGGCTGTACGTCTGCCCGTTACGGACGATGGTATTCATCGCCATCAACAACGAGTGGCTGACGCGCGACCCGTTCCGCGAGTATGAAATCAAGAAGGAGGAAACAACACGCAGTTTCCTGACCAAAGATGAGATCCGCCTGCTGATGGAGGGGAAACTGAAAAACGCCAAACAGGAATTGTACCGCGACCTCTACCTGTTCTGCGCCTTCACGGGGCTGTCGTTCGCGGATATGCGCAACCTTACGGAAGAGAATATCCGCACCTACTTCGACGAACACGAGTGGATAAACATCAACCGCCAGAAAACGGGCGTGGTGTCCAACATCCGCCTGCTCGACATCGCCAACCGCATAATCGGCAAATACCGGGGACTGTGCGGGGACGGCAGGATATTTCCCGTTCCGCATTATAACACGTGCCTTGCCGGTATCCGTGCCGTCGCCAAGCGTTGCGGCATCACCAAGCATATCACGTGGCATCAGAGCCGCCACACGGCAGCCACGACGATATTCCTCTCCAACGGTGTTCCCATCGAAACGGTCAGCTCCATGCTCGGACACAAGAGCATAAAGACGACGCAGATTTACGCAAAGATAACCAAAGAGAAGCTCAATCAGGACATGGAGAACCTTGCCGCAAGATTGAACGGCGTCGAGGAATTTGCAGGTTGCACCATCTAAAAAGAAAAGCCATGAAACGTGACACAATCATCATCGAGGACAAGGCAGTCAGCGTAACCGGTAACGACGTGTGGATGACCGCCACCGAAATAGCCGGATTGTTCCATACGACCGTCCCGGCAGTGAACGCCGCCATCAGAGCCGTCCGCAAGTCGGACGTGCTGAACGACTACGAGGTGTGCCGCTACATGCAGCTTGAAAACGGGCTGCACGCGGACGTGTACGCCCTTGAAATCATCATCCCGGTCGCTTTCAGGGTGAATACCTACAACACCCACCTGTTCCGCACATGGCTGGTGGGAAAGGCACTCTCACAAGAGAAACGGCAGACATACGTGATGTTCATACAGAACGGAAAAGCCGGGTATTGCTGATTGCACATACCCCATAAGACAAGTAAACGGGTAGCACCACAAAAGGTGTCACCCGTTTACTTTTTCATGAAACCGCCTCACTCCAGCGGCTTGCGGTAGTTCGCTTCCAGTACCCCGCGCAGCCCCGTTTCCGGGTAAAGCACCTTCCCTCCCAAAAGTATGAAGGGCAACACGCGGTTGTTGCGGTATTCCTGCAAGGTGCGCCGGCTCACACGGAGCAGTTCCGACACCTCGCCGTCCGTCAGGTAACGTTCCCCGTCCAGCGGAGGACGGTAGCTTTCCAGAAATGCGGACAGCCATTTCGAGCCTTTGCGCATATCCTGCACCACAGAGGCTATCGGCTCGTCTTCCATCGTAAAAACATCGTTGTTCTCGTTCATCATAACTTCGGATTCAGTGGGTGAATAAATCAAATCATCTGCCGTGCGGATAGAGCGTGCCGACAAGCGGTATCAGCCGCTTCACCTCCTCTGGCTTGTAATAGAACCTGCGGTTTATCTGCGAGTAGCCGATAAGCCGCCTGTCACGCAGCGTCTGCAACGTGCGCGGGCTTATTCTCAACTGCCCGCAGACCTCCTCGCCCGTGAGCCATCTTTCCATGCGCCCCGTGTCGCTTTTGCGCCTCAGGGCGGCGACCTTCTCCGAGAGTGCGCCGAATGCCGCCACCATCATCTCGAAAGTCTTTTTCTCGATAGATACTATTTCCATATTCATGTCATTTAGAGTTTGCCGCAAAGGTAACGAAACGGCATACAAGACGTATCGTTTTCCGCTGAAAGGCTGCCTGTTGCGCCGTTTGACCGGGTTACGGAGCCATCTTCCGCAAAAATCTTACGTGAGTCACGTAGTGAGTTGTTAAAGCCCCTTTTGTTTATTGCCGAATTTTGTCGCAGAAACAAAAAGAAAGGACTGAACATGAAAGTGATAACAATGGAAAGTTCCGCCTACAAGGAGATGATGGCGCAGATTGCGAACATCGCAGGGTACATCCGCGAGGCAAGGGACGAGAAGAAACGGAAGCGGGAAACCGAAGACAAGCTGCTTGACACGGCACAGGCGGCGAAGATGCTCAACGTGAGCAAGCGCACCATGCAGCGTATGCGCACCGACCACCGTATCGAGTATGTGGTGGTACGCGGAAGCTGCCGCTACCGCCTTTCCGAGATACTGCGGCTATTGGAGGACAACACAGTAAGGAACGAGGAAGGGACAATAGACACCCTGTTCCACAACCACACGCTGCGCACGGGCGGCAAACCAAAAGGAAGGAGGACATAGGTCATGGAACTGCTCACACGAAACAACTTCGAGGGCTGGATGCAGAAGCTGATGGAACGGCTCGACCGTCAGGACGAACTGCTGCTGGCGATGAAGGCTGAGGGGAAACAGCCCACTATCACGGAAAGCATCCGCCTTTTCGACAATCAGGATTTGTGCATGTTGCTCCAGATAAGCAAACGCACCCTCCAACGCTACCGCAGCGTAGGCGCATTGCCCTACAAGACGCTGGGCAAGAAGACCTATTACAGCGAGGAGGACGTGCTGACATTCCTTTCCAACCATATCAAGGACTTCAAAAAGGAAGATATAGCCTTCTACAAGGCTCGTATCCATAATTTCTTTCATAAATAACCCATTAAAACATTTTTCAGATGGCAAAGAAAAAAGACGAAAAGGACGTGCTGGTAGTCCGTGACGAGAAGACAGGCGAGATCAGCGTGGTAGCCGGGCTGAACGCGGACGGCACACCCAAGCGCACCCCCGCAAAAGCGGAGAACGCGCAGAGTTTCCTGCAATTCGACCGACATGGCGACGTGCTGGACAACTTCTTCAAGAACTTCTTCCGGCAGTGCAAGGAACCCAGCCGCTTCGGTTTCTACCGCATTGCGGCAGACCAAGCTGAAAATCTCTTAGAGGTGATGAAGCAACTGCTGAAAGACCCCGAAGCGAACAAGGAGCTGCTCGCCCCTCACAAGGTGGACACCTCCGACTATGAGAAGAAGGTGCAGGAAGAGATGGCAGCACAACAGACAGAGAAACAAGAACCTCAAAAACAGGAGAACATGGAACAACGGAAAGAACAGCAACAGGACAAATCCGAACAGATGCAGGGCAAACGTGGCTACCAGCCCATCGACGAGAGTAAAATCAACTGGCAGGAGCTGGAGGACAGATGGGGCGTAAAGCGGGACAACCTTGAAAAGTCCGGCGACCTTACGAAGATGCTCAACTATGGCAAGTCCGACTTGGTAAAGGTCAAACCGACCTTCGGCGGCGAATCATTCGAGCTGGACGCCCGCCTCTCCTTCAAGAAGGACGGTGAGGGAAACATCAGCCTCGTGCCGCACTTCATCCGCAAGGAGCAGAAGCTGGATGAGTACAAGGAACACAAATTCTCCGACAATGACCGGAAGAACCTCCGCGAAACGGGCAATCTCGGTAGGGTCGTGGACATTGTGGACAGGGAAACGGGCGAGATCATCCCCTCCTACATCAGCATCGACCGCAAGACGAATGAAATCACGGACATTCCGGCAAGCAGGGTGCGCATCCCGGAGCGCATCGGCAAGACGGAAATCACCACGCAGGAGCGGGACATGCTCCGCGCCGGACTGCCCGTACGCGACAAGCTCATCGAGCGCAACGACGGCAGAAAGTTCGTCACCACCCTGCAAGTGAACGTGGAGCAGCGCGGCGTGGAGTTCGTGCCGGGAACCGGCAAGTCGCCCCGTACCGCACAGACACAGGAAACCAAAGGCGACACATCGAAAAGTCAGGCGCAGGGCGGGGAAAATGCCGCACAGACCAAGAAGGAGCAACGCCGCAACACGTGGACGAACGAGGACGGCAGCATCCGCCCCATCAGCAAATGGAGCGGCGTGAGCTTCACCGACCAGCAGAAAGCCGACTATGTGGCGGGTAAAGCCGTGAAGCTGGAGAACGTGACCGACAAGCAGGGCTTCCATGCCACGATGTATATCAAGTTCAACCCGGAGAAGGGACGCCCGTACCGCTACGACACGAACCCTGACAATGCACAGCAGGTTGCTCCGTCCAACGAGAGCCGCACGCAGGTGGCGGTGAACAACGATGGCAAGACCAACGAGGCTACAAAGAATCTGAGAGAGCCGTTGCAGAAAGGTCAGACCAACCCGAAGGACGCCCGCCAGCAACAGCAGCAGGAGAAGCCGCAGAAGAAAACGGGCAAGGGCATGAAAATGTAATCCCGTGTCCGCCACTGAATCCAAAATAAAATCCAAAGTATCAACAAAAAAGAAGAAGACATGAAGACAATCATTGCAGAAAAGCCCTCCGTGGCACGTGAAATCGCCCGCATCGTGGGCGCGACAAAGAGAGAGGAAGGATATTTCGAGGGAGGCGGTTATGCCGTGACATGGGCATTCGGACACCTCGTTCAGCTTGCCATGCCCGACGGCTACGGCGTGCGCGGATTTGTCCGTGACAACCTCCCGATTATTCCCGACACATTCACGCTCGTCCCCCGTCAGGTCAGGACGGAGAAAGGTTACAAGCCCGACAGCGGCGTGGTGTCGCAGATAAAAGTCATCAAAAGACTGTTCGACACAAGCGAACATATCATCGTGGCGACCGATGCCGGACGCGAGGGAGAGCTTATCTTCCGCTACCTCTACCACTATACGGGTTGCACCACTCCTTTCGTGCGCCTGTGGATCAGCTCTCTCACCGACAAAGCTATCCGCGAGGGACTGCGGAAACTCGAAGACGGCAGCAAATACGACAACCTCTACCTCGCCGCCAAAGCGCGGAGCGAATCCGACTGGCTCGTGGGCATCAACGGCACACAGGCGTTATCCATCGCCGCCGGACACGGCACGTATTCCGTGGGGCGGGTGCAGACACCAACGTTGGCTATGGTATGTGAACGCTACTGGGAGAACCGCCGCTTTACGTCCGAAGCATTCTGGCAGCTCCATATCGCAACGGACGGTTGCGACGGCGAAGTCGTGAAATTCTCATCCTCCGAGAAATGGAAAGAGAAAGAACCGGCGATGGAACTATATAATAAGGTAAAGGCGGCAGGTTGCGCCACTGTCACGAAAGCCGAGCGCAAGGAGAAGACGGAGGAAACTCCCTTGCTCTACGACCTGACCACGCTCCAGAAAGAAGCCAACGCCAAGCACGGCTTCACGGCGGAACAGACGCTTGAAATCGCGCAGAAACTCTACGAAAAGAAGTTGATAACCTATCCGAGAACGGGAAGCCGCTACATCCCCGAAGACGTGTTTGCCGAAATTCCCAAACTGCTCGCTTTCATCGGCACACAGCCCGAATGGAAAGACAAGGTGCGGGCAAAAGCCGCCCCGACACGCCGCAGCGTGGACGACGGCAAGGTGACAGACCACCATGCCCTGCTCGTCACGGGTGAGAAACCGCTCTTCCTCTCCAAAGAGGACAATACCATCTATCAGATGATTGCCGGGCGCATGGTCGAGGCATTCTCTGAGAAATGCGTCAAGGATGTGACCACTGTCACGGCGGAATGTGCCGGAGTGGAGTTTACCGTAAAAGGCAGCGTCGTGAAGCAAACCGGATGGCGTGCCGTCTATGGCGAGGAAAAAGAGGAAATTACCATCCCCGGCTGGCAGGAAGGCGACACGCTGACACCGAAAGGCTCGTCCATTACCGAAGGAAAGACCAAACCCAAGCCGCTGCATACCGAAGCCACCCTGCTCTCGGCAATGGAAACGGCGGGCAAGGAAATTGAGGACGACGCACTGCGGCAGGCGATGAAGGACTGTGGCATCGGTACTCCCGCCACACGCGCCTCCATCATCGAAACGCTTTTCAAGCGCGGTTACATGGAACGCTGCAAGAAGTCGCTTGTTCCCACCGAAAAAGGACTTGCCCTCAATTCCGTCGTCAAGACGATGCGCATCGCCGATGTTGCCATGACGGGCGAATGGGAAAAGGAGCTGGCGCGTATCGAGCGCGGGGAACTGTCCGACGACACCTTCCGCAAGGAGATAGAGGCGTACACACGTGAGATAACCTCCGAACTGATCTCGTGCGACAAGCTCTTCGGCAGCCGTGACTCCGGCTGCGCGTGTCCCAAGTGTGGCACGGGCAGGATGCGGTTCTACGGCAAGGTGGTACGCTGCGACAACACGGAGTGCGGACTGCCCGTGTTCCGGCTGAAAGCGGGACGCACCCTGTCCGACGATGAAATCAAAGACCTGCTCACCGAAGGGCATACCAAGCTGCTCAAAGGGTTCAAGAGCAAACAGGGCAAGAGTTTCGATGCTGTTGTCGCCTTTGACGGGGAATATAACACGACTTTTGTGTTCCCGGAGGCTAAAAAGGACAAGAAATTTTCAGGACGGAAGAAATAGTATTAACTTTGCCACTTGTTCAGAGTAATGAATTGTTCTTCGATACCGGATTACACTCATACTTTGGATTTAGTGGTGGCACTCGGAGGGATACCGAGTGCCTTTTTCTTCCTTTTTCCAACCGATTATCCCGTTAATTATCAATCCGCTAAATCCAAAGTAATGAACAACAAGAAGAAAAACGAGGGTCAGACCGACTTTTCCTATTACGGTCTGTACCTGCTGGACTATCTCCGCACGAACAAGTTTGAACAGGCTGACGACACCGCTTTCATACGGGAACGGGCCGACCGTGCCGCCGAAACGTATGAGAGGGCACGGCTTGAAGGCTATCCCGCCGATGGTGCGCAGGAACTGGCGATGGACACGCTGCTGCGCGGGCTGCATTATTCCCGTTACGCCATCCTCCGCGAAGTCGTGGAAAACGAGTTTGCCGATGAAGTGCCGGAAGAGAAGCGTGAAGCCTTTGTCCTGAAACTGCTGCCGCTTGTCGGCAACGTGTTCTCCGTCTATGACCTCTCGGATGACAATTTCGCCCTGTCTTCCGATTACGACCTGCTCTACACGGAGCTGACGGGAGCAACCGTCCTTTACTTAGACGAATATGGCGTTTAACCGCAAACAGAAACTGCGGGACAACATCGAGGCGATACGGACGGCATTCATCCTTGACAGGGAAAATAGGACAGCGACAACCGAAGAGCGTGCCATACTTCAAAGGTACTGCGGTTTCGGCGGTCTGAAATGTATCCTCAACCCTGCAAAGGAACTGACGGATGCCGTCCGGTGGGCGAAATCCGACCTCGAACTGTTCGCCCCGACGGTGGAGCTGCACAGGCTTATCCGTGAGAACAGCAAGGACGAAACAGAGTACAAGCGGTTTGTGGATTCGCTGAAAGCGTCCGTGCTGACCGCTTTCTACACCCCCAAAGAGATAACCGACACCATCGCGGACGTGCTGGCAGATTACAGCGTCCGCCCCGCCCGTATGCTCGAACCGTCGGCAGGTGTCGGCGTGTTCGTGGATTCCATGCTGCGGCACAGCCCCAATGCGGATGTGATGGCTTTCGAGAAGGATCTGCTCACGGGTACAATCTTGAGGCATCTCTATCCCGACCAGAAAATGCGCACCTGCGGTTTTGAGAAAATCGAAAGACCGTTCAACAATTATTTCGACTTGGCGGTGTCCAACATTCCGTTCGGTGACATTGCCGTGTTCGACGCGGAGTTTCAGCGGAGCGACTCTTTCGGCAGACGCTCCGCCCAGAAAACCATCCACAACTATTTCTTTCTCAAAGGACTGGATGCCGTGCGTGACGGCGGTATCGTGGCGTTCATCACCTCGCAAGGGGTATTGAATAGCACCAAGACCTCCGTGCGTAACGAGCTGTTCAGTCAGGCCAATCTGGTATCCGCGATACGCCTGCCCAACAACCTGTTCACGGACAACGCGGGCACGGAGGTGGGCAGTGACCTGATTGTCCTGCAAAAGAACCTCAGCAAGAAGGAAATGTCGCAGGACGAGCGGCTGATGACCGTGATACAGACGGACACGAAAACCGCCCTGACCGACAACGCCTATTTCATCCACCACCCGGAACGCATCGTGCATACGATGGCGAAACTTGACACAGACCCCTACGGGAAGCCCGCTATGGTTTATCTGCACGAGGGCAAGGCAGCAGGCATCGCCGGGGATTTGCGCCGTATGCTCGACGAGGATTTCCATTACAGGCTTGCCATGCGCTTGTATTCGGGTTCAATCCGGCAGGCAGGAACGGAAGAAAAAGTTGCCGTTCAAAATAAAGTAGAGCGTCCTGCCATAAAATTGGAAACAGTATCCTCGGCGCAGACGGTGGAAACTCCGACAGAAAAGCCGCAACCCGCAGATGAAAAGCCGGAGATAGAACCGCGCCCGCAATATTCCGCAGGCGTGCAGCTCACCCTGCTTGACCTCTGGGGGATGACGGAAGAGGTCAGCCAACCGAAAACCTCCAAAAAGAAAAAGACGGTGAAAAAGGCAGTTACGGCAAAGTCCACTCCGCCCAAACCGAAAGTCACGGTTACACCGACAGCTCCAACTGCAAAACCCGCAATGGAGAATAAGGAGGTGAAAGCGGAGAACACCGCCAAGCCTGCCGACCCGGACGACATCTATGCCACACTGGACTGGGATACCAATCCTCCCATCAACGGTTTCTATGAAATGATGATGGGTTTGACGCCGGAGCGTAGGAAAGAACTTCGGGAACTGGCAAGGCAGCATAACGAGAAACAAGTGGCGGAAAAGACGGAAGTGAAAGCCGTGCCGGAAACTTCCCGTGAGCAGCCACGACAGGAGGAAACACAGCCGGAGGCAGTCGCCGCACCTGCCGTTACAGATACCCCATCGGAAGCGGTGGGGACTTTCCTTTTCCCCGACATCGAAGCGGAAAAGCCGAAGGAGGAAGTCGTGGACCTTTCTCCGCGTGCCTACCACCGCACGCCGGAGATGCACCTGCGCGAAGGGTCGCTGGTGGCTGACCGGGGGCGTCATAACATCGGCTACCTGAAAGACATCACGCCATACGGGGCGACATTCCAGCCGCTCGACCTGAAAGGATACCAGAAGGAAAAGGCGTTGTTGTATGTGTCGCTGCGTGACGCCTACGAGCGTCTGTACCGTTATGAATCGCTCCGGCGCGAGGCAAATGTTCCGTGGCGAGAGCATCTGAATACCTGTTACGATGAGTTTGTCATGCGCTACGGCAACCTCAACGCCAAGCAGAACGTGAAGTTAGTGATGATGGATGCGGGCGGGCGCGACATCCTTTCGCTGGAACGGATGGAAAACGGAAAGTTCGTCAAGGCGGACATCTTCGAGCATCCTGTTTCCTTCGCGGTGGAGAGCCATGCCAACGTAGGCTCTCCCGAAGAAGCCCTGTCTGCGTCGCTCAACAAATATGGTACGGTCAATCTCGACTATATGCGGGAGATAACCGACAGCACGGCGGAGGATTTGCTCACTGCCCTGCAAGGGCGCATCTACTACAATCCGCTCGTGACCGGTTACGAAATCAAAGACCGTTTCATCGCCGGAAATGTCATAGAGAAAGCGGAACGCATAGAGGCATGGATGGGTGACAATCCCGAAAATGAGCGTATGCCGGAGGTGAAGCAGGCGTTGGAGGCTCTGAAAGATGCCGAGCCGCAGCGCATCGCCTTCGAGGATCTGGACTTCAATTTCGGGGAACGCTGGATTCCGACGGGTGTCTATGCCGCCTACATGAGCCGGCTGTTCGACACGGAGGTGAAAATCGCCTATTCCGCAAGCATGGACGAGTTTTCGGTGGTGTGCGGCTACCGCACCATGAAAATCACGGACGAGTTTCTGGTGAAGGGGTATTACCGGAACTATGACGGTATGCACCTCCTAAAACACGCCCTGCACAACACCTGCCCTGACATGATGAAGTCCATCGGCAAGGACGAGCATGGCAACGACATCAAGATGCGCGACAGCGAGGGAATACAACTCGCCAACGCCAAGATTGACGAGATACGAAACGGCTTCTCCGAATGGCTCGAAGAGCAGTCGCCGCAGTTCAAGGAGCGGCTTGTGACGATGTATAACCGCAAGTTCAACTGTTTCGTGCGCCCGCGCTACGACGGCTCCCATCAGACCTTTCCCGACCTCAACCTGAAAGGGCTGGCAAGCCGGGGTATCAAGAGCGTCTATCCCTCACAGATGGATTGCGTCTGGATGTTGAAACAGAACGGCGGCGGAATTTGCGACCACGAGGTGGGAACCGGTAAGACGCTGATAATGTGCATCGCCGCGCATGAGATGAAGCGTCTGAATTTGGCACACAAGCCGATGATTATCGGGCTGAAAGCCAACGTTGCGGAGATTGCAGCCACCTATCAGGCGGCATATCCCAACGCACGTATTCTGTACGCTTCGGAGAAGGACTTTTCGACCGCCAACCGTGTGCGCTTCTTCAATAATATAAAGAACAACGACTACGATTGCGTCATCATGTCGCACGACCAGTTCGGCAAGATACCGCAGTCGCCGGAATTGCAGCAGCGCATCCTGCAAGCAGAGCTTGACACGGTGGAGGAAAACCTCGAAGTGCTACGGCAGCAGGGAAAGAACGTGTCGCGGGCGATGCTGAAAGGATTGGAGAAGCGCAAGCACAACCTTGAAGCGAAGCTGGAGAAGGTGGAACACGCCATAAAGTCACGCACGGACGACGTGGTGGATTTCAAGCAGATGGGCATCGACCACATCTTCATAGATGAGAGCCACCAGTTCAAGAATCTGACTTTCAACACGCGCCACGACCGTGTGGCGGGATTGGGAAACAGCGAGGGAAGCCAGAAGGCACTTAACATGCTCTTTGCCATACGCACCATACAGGAGCGCACAGGAAAAGACTTGGGTGCGACCTTCCTCTCCGGCACGACTATCAGCAACTCACTGACTGAATTGTACCTGCTGTTCAAGTACCTGCGCCCGAAGGAGCTGGAACGGCAGGACATAAGGTGTTTCGACGCTTGGGCGGCGATATTTGCCAAGAAGACGACGGATTTTGAATTTAACGTGACGAACAATGTGGTCCAGAAGGAGCGTTTCCGCTACTTCATCAAAGTGCCGGAGCTTGCCGCCTTCTATAATGAAATCACGGACTACCGCACGGCGGAGGATGTGGGCGTTGACCGTCCTGCCAAGAACGAGATACTGCACCATATACCGCCCACGCCGGAACAGGAGGACTTCATACAGAAACTGATGCAGTTCGCCAAGACGGGCGATGCCACCTTGTTGGGCAGGCTGCCGCTTTCGGAAACGGAAGAAAAGGCGAAGATGCTCATCGCCACGGACTATGCCCGGAAAATGGCACTCGACATGCGCATGATAGACCCGAATTACGAAGATCATCCCGACAACAAAGCGAGTCACTGTGCCAAGATGATCGCGGAGTATTATCAAAAATACGACGCCCAGAAAGGCACGCAGTTCGTTTTCTCTGATTTGGGGACATACCAGCCGGGCGACGGGTGGAACGTCTATTCGGAAATCAAGCGCAAACTGACGGAGGACTACGGTATACCGCCAAGCGAGGTGCGCTTCATTCAGGAGTGCAAGACCGACAAGGCGCGGAAGGCGGTGATAGACGCCATGAACGCCGGGACGGTGCGTGTGCTGTTCGGCTCTACCTCTATGCTCGGAACGGGTGTGAACGCCCAGAAACGGTGTGTGGCTATCCATCATCTCGATACGCCGTGGCGACCGTCCGACTTGCAACAGCGTGACGGACGCGGAGTTAGGGCAGGTAATGAGATTGCCAAACATTTCGCCGGGAACAACGTGGATGTAATCATCTACGCGGTGGAGAAGTCACTGGACAGCTACAAGTTCAACCTCCTGCACTGCAAGCAGACTTTCATAAGCCAGCTCAAAAGCGGTGCGATGGGTGCGCGTACCATCGACGAGGGGGCAATGGACGAAAAATCGGGCATGAATTTCTCGGAATACATGGCGTTGCTCTCCGGCAATACCGACCTGTTGGACAAGGCGAAACTGGAAAAGCGGATCGCATCGCTCGAAGGGGAACGCAAGTCGTTCAACAAGGGCAAGCGTGATTCGGAGTTCAAGCTGGAGTCAAAGACCGGCGAGTTGCGCAACAACACGGCTTTCATAGATGCCATGACGGAGGACTGGAACCGCTTCCTGTCGGTGGTGCAGACCGACAAGGAGGGCAACCGCCTTAATATAATAAAGGTGGACGGAGTGGATTCCGCCGATGAGAAGGTCATCGGAAAGCGTTTGCAGGAGATAGCCAAGAATGCCACGACCGGAGGGTTGTACACGCAGGTCGGTGAACTTTACGGTTTTCCGATAAAGGTGGTGAGCGAAAGGATACTCAAAGAGGGATTGGAGTTCACCGACAACCGCTTCGTGGTCGAGGGGAACTACAAGTACACCTACAACAACGGGCATCTGGCGATGGCTGACCCGTTGGCCGCCGCCCGCAACTTCCTCAACGCGATGGAGAGGATACCCTCCATCATCGACCAGTACAAGGCGAAGAACGAGGTGCTGGAGATGGAGATACCGCAGTTACAGGAGATAGCGGGTAAGGTGTGGAAGAAGGAGGACGAGCTGAAGCAGTTGAAGTCCGAACTTGCCGCCCTTGACCGAAAAATTCAGCTGGAGCTTGCGCCACCCACGCCCGAAGTCGCAGAAAAGGAGAATGAAGGGCAACAGCTCAAGCCGGAAGCGGAAGATGTGAGGAACAGGCAGGCGCAATATCCCGAAAATGCACCGCCGCAGATACGCAGTCCGGCGGATAGTATCGTTGCCAACCATGTCATAATCGGGCGTCCGGGACTGTATGCCAAGGAGGAAACCCGGTCCAAAGGATTGAAAATATAACCTAAGGAATTTTATCTGAAGTATTAATAAGGGCTATCCCAAAAGGTCTAAAAGTAAATTTTATCCTTTCTGCAAGTATCTATAGGATGGCAACTGCATTTTTTTCTTTTTGGGCAGCCCTTATTAAAATTTATTCTTATTTTAGGTTATATACATTCATGTCCATTTATGTAAAAAATTCCTGCTGACCTTGTTTATGTCTTGTCAGTCACCATTTGCAAAACCATATTTGACCCTCAAAGAGGCTGAATTTGATAAGTAACTTGCTACATACTCATAATAAGGAGCTAAATAGAACACGAATGGGAAATACACAAATGCTAAACTAAAGAAGATATTGGCCAAAATAAACGCTATACCGAGAGAGAAACTTGATTTTTCAACTTCCTAAAACGGTGTTGTTCAAACATTTCTACTTATTTGTACTTGCCAGTTGAACCTACGCTTCCCTAATAAAATGTCTATGGTAAAAAGTTAAAAAATCCTCCCACTTTTGTTAGATATATTTTTTTGTGTAATTTTGTAATCGTTATGCGGCAGTAATAATATACATATTAATACGAGTTAGTAATCCTGTAGTTCTCATATGCTACGAGGAGGTATTAAAAGGTGCGTTTCGACAATGCATCTACTGTAGTATATTATTGCTTAATCCAAATGAATATTATAAATTTAGGAATTCTTGCTCACATTGATGCAGGAAAAACTTCCGTAACCGAGAATCTGCTGTTTGCCAGTGGAGCAACGGAAAAGTGCGGCCGTGTGGATAATGGTGACACCATAACGGACTCTATGGATATAGAGAAACGTAGAGGAATTACTGTCCGGGCTTCTACGACATCTATTATCTGGAATGGAGTGAAATGCAATATCATTGACACTCCGGGACACATGGATTTTATTGCGGAAGTGGAGCGGACATTCAAAATGCTTGATGGAGCAGTCCTCATCTTATCCGCAAAGGAAGGCATACAAGCGCAGACAAAGTTGCTGTTCAGTACTTTACAAAAGCTGCAAATCCCGACAATTATATTTATCAATAAGATTGACCGTGCCGGTGTGAATTTGGAGCGTTTGTATATGGATATAAAAACAAATCTGTCGCAAGATGTCCTGTTTATGCAAACTGTTGTCGATGGATCGGTTTATCCGGTTTGCTCCCAAACATATATAAAGGAAGAATACAAAGAATTTGTATGCAACCATGACGACGATATATTAGAACGATATTTGGCGGATAGCGAAATTTCACCGGCTGATTATTGGAATACGATAATCGCTCTTGTGGCAAAAGCCAAAGTCTATCCGGTGCTACATGGATCAGCAATGTTCAATATCGGTATCAATGAGTTGTTGGACGCCATTTCTTCTTTTATACTTCCTCCGGCATCAGTCTCAAACAGACTTTCAGCTTATCTCTATAAGATAGAGCATGACCCCAAAGGGCATAAAAGAAGTTTTCTTAAAATAATTGACGGAAGTCTGAGACTTCGAGACGTTGTAAGAATCAACGATTCGGAAAAATTCATCAAGATTAAAAATCTAAAGACTATTTATCAGGGCAGAGAGATAAATGTTGATGAAGTGGGTGCCAATGATATCGCGATTGTAGAAGATATAGAAGATTTTCGAATCGGAGATTATTTAGGTGCTAAACCTTGTTTGATTCAAGGATTATCTCATCAGCATCCCGCTCTCAAATCCTCCGTCCGGCCAAATAAGCCCGAAGAGAGAAGCAAGGTGATATCCGCTCTGAATACATTGTGGATTGAAGACCCGTCTTTGTCCTTTTCCATAAACTCATATAGTGATGAATTGGAAATCTCGTTATATGGTTTGACCCAAAAGGAAATCATACAGACATTGCTGGAAGAACGATTTTCCGTAAAGGTCCATTTTGATGAGATCAAGACTATCTACAAAGAACGACCTATAAAAAAGGTCAATAAGATTATTCAGATCGAAGTACCACCCAACCCTTACTGGGCCACAATAGGGCTGACTCTTGAACCCTTACCGTTAGGGGCAGGGTTGCAAATCGAAAGTGACATCTCCTATGGTTATCTGAACCATTCTTTTCAAAATGCCGTTTTTGAAGGGATTCGTATGTCTTGCCAATCTGGTTTACATGGATGGGAAGTGACAGATCTGAAAGTAACTTTTACTCAAGCCGAGTATTATAGCCCGGTAAGTACACCTGCTGATTTCAGACAGCTGACCCCTTATGTCTTCAGGCTGGCTTTGCAACAGTCAGGTGTGGACATTCTCGAACCGATGCTCTGTTTTGAGTTGCAGATACCCCAAGTAGCGAGTTCCAAAGCTATTACAGATTTGCAAAAACTGATGTCTGAGATTGAAGACATCAGTTGTAATAATGAGTGGTGTCATATTAAAGGGAAAGTTCCATTAAATACAAGTAAAGACTATGCCTCAGAAGTAAGTTCGTACACTAAGGGCTTAGGCATTTTTATGGTTAAGCCATGTGGGTATCAAATAACAAAAGACGGTTATTCTGATAATATCCGCATGAACGAAAAAGATAAACTTTTATTCATGTTCCAAAAATCAATGTCATTAAAATAATGGAGCGGTCAGGAAATTTCTATAAGGCAATACGGTTGGGATATATACTTATCTCCATTCTTATCGGATGTATGGCATATAATAGCCTCTATGAATGGCAGGAGATAGAAGCATTAGAACTTGGCAATAAAAAAATAGACGAGCTCCGAAAAGAAATAAACAATATCAATATTCAAATGATAAAATTTTCTCTATTGGGTGAAACAATACTGGAATGGAACGATAAAGATATCGAGCATTACCATGCACGGCGTATGGCAATGGACAGTATGCTCTGCCGTTTCAAGGCCACCTATCCAGCAGAGCGCATCGATAGTGTGCGCAGTCTTTTAGAGGATAAGGAACGACAGATGTTCCAGATAGTCCGGTTAATGGATGAACAACAATCTATTAACAAGAAGATAGCCAATCAAATTCCGGTTATTGTACAGAAAAGTGTGCAGGAACAGTCCAAAAAGCCAAAACGAAAAGGTTTCTTAGGCATATTCGGCAAAAAAAAGGAAGTAACTCCAGCAGTATCAACCACTATCCTTCATTCGGTCAATAGAAACGTAATCAGCGAACAGAAAGTGCAGGATCGCCAATTGTCGGAACAAGCCGACAGCCTTGCAGCTCGTAATGCAGAACTTAACAGACAACTGCAAGAATTGATTTGCCAAATAGAAGAAAAGGTACAAACCGAACTGCAAAGCCGGGAAAACGAAATAGTTGCCATGCGTGAAAAGTCATTTATGCAAGTAGGCGGTTTAATGGGATTCGTTCTTCTATTGTTGTTAATTTCCTACATCATCATACATCGTGATGCAAAAAGCATTAAACAATACAAGCACAAGACAACTGATTTGATAAGGCAACTGGAACAATCCGTACAACGGAACGAGGCACTGATAACGTCAAGGAAGAAGGCGGTACATACTATCACCCATGAACTGCGCACACCGCTGACAGCAATAACAGGCTATGCCGGACTGATACGGAAAGAACAGTGTGAGGATAAGTCCGGGCAGTATATCCAAAACATACTGCAATCCTCCGACCGTATGCGGGATATGCTTAACACTTTGCTTGACTTCTTCCGCCTGGACAACGGCAAGGAACAGCCCCGTCTGTCACCCTGCCGGATTTCAGCAATCACGCACACACTTGAAACGGAGTTCATGCCTGTTGCCGTGAACAAAGGGCTGTCCTTGTCCGTGAAGACTGGACACGATGCCATTGTATTGACCGACAAAGAGCGAATAATACAAATCGGGAATAACCTGCTGTCAAACGCTGTCAAGTTCACAGAAGAAGGCGGTGTTTCTTTGATTACTGAATATGATAATGGAGTTCTGACACTGGTCGTTGAAGATACAGGTACAGGCATGACAGAAGAGGAACAGAAACAAGCGTTCGGTGCGTTTGAACGTCTATCAAATGCCGCCGCAAAGGAGGGTTTCGGGCTTGGGCTTGCCATAATGCGTAATATTGTGTCGATGCTTGGCGGAACAATCCGTTTAGACAGCAAGAAAGGGAAAGGCAGTCGTTTCACAGTTGAAATTTCTATGCAGGAAGCTGAAGAACAGCTTGGATATACAAGCAATACACCTGTTTATCATAACAATAAATTCCATGATGTTGTCGCCATTGACAATGATGAGGTATTACTTCTGATGCTGAAAGAGATGTATTCCCAAGAAGGAATACACTGCGACACTTGCACCGATGCTGCGGCACTGATGGAAATGATACGCCAGAAAGAATACAGCCTGTTGCTGACAGACTTGAATATGCCCGATATAAACGGTTTCGAATTGCTGGAACTGTTGCGTTCGTCCAACGTGGGCAATTCACCAACAATCCCGGTGGTTGTGGCAACCGCTTCGGGCAGTTGTAACAAAGGGGAACTATTGGCAAAAGGCTTTGCCGGATGCCTGTTCAAACCGTTCTCCATATCGGAACTGATGGAGGTTTCCGACAGGTGTGCCATAAAAGCGACACCGGACGGGAAACCGGACTTTTCCGCCTTATTGTCCTATGGCAATGAAGCCGTCATGCTGGAAAAGTTGATAACTGAAACAGAAAAGGAAATGCAGGCGGTACGGGATGCAGCAAAAGAAAAAGACCTGCAAAAGCTGGATTCCCTGATCCACCACCTGCGCAGTTCGTGGGAGGTGCTCCGTGCCGACCAACCGCTGAATGTACTTTACGGATTGCTTCGTGGCGATGCTCTCCCGGATGGTGAAGCGTTAAGCCATGCCGTGACTGCCGTGCTGGATAAGGGAGTGGAAATAATACGGTTGGCAGAAGAGGAAAGGAGAAAATACGAAGATGAATAAGACAAAAATAATTGTGGTGGAAGACAACATCGTGTATTGCGAATATGTCTGCAATATGCTGTCACGGGAGGGCTACCGCAATATGAAGGCTTACCACCTCTCAACCGCGAAGAAACATCTGCAACAGGCAACAGATAATGATATCGTGGTTGCCGACCTGCGTCTGCCTGACGGCAGTGGCATAGACCTTTTGTGCTGGATGCGAAAGGAGGGAAAGATGCAGCCCTTCATCATTATGACCGACTACGCCGAAGTTAATACCGCCGTGGAAAGCATGAAACTCGGCTCGATAGACTATATTCCCAAACAGCTTGTGGAGGATAAACTTGTCCCCCTGATCCGTTCCATACTGAAAGAACGTCAGGCAGGACAACGCCGTATGCCTATATTCGCCCGTGAAGGTTCCGCCTTTCAGAAAATCATGCACCGCATAAGGCTGGTAGCCGCCACCGATATGAGCGTGATGATATTTGGTGAGAACGGCACGGGCAAGGAGCATATTGCCCACCTGTTGCATGACAAGAGCAAACGTGCAGGCAAGCCATTTGTGGCGGTGGACTGCGGTTCACTCTCCAAAGAGCTTGCACCGTCGGCTTTCTTCGGACACGTCAAAGGTGCATTTACAGGTGCGGACAATGCCAAGAAAGGATATTTCCATGAGGCGGAAGGCGGCACGTTGTTTCTGGACGAGGTAGGAAACCTCGCGTTGGAAACCCAACAGATGTTGCTCCGTGCCATACAGGAGAGGCGGTATCGCCCGGTCGGAGACAAGGCAGACCGGAATTTCAATGTCCGCATCATCGCTGCTACCAATGAAGATTTGGAGGTATCGGTGAATGAAAAGCGTTTTCGGCAGGATCTTCTGTACCGCCTGCACGACTTCGGGATAACCGTTCCTCCGTTGCGTGACTGTCAAGAAGACATTATGCCGCTGGCAGAGTTCTTCCGTGATATGGCAAACAGAGAGCTGGAGTGTAGCGTGAGCGGGTTCAGTTCCGAAGCACGTAAAGCGTTGCTGACACACGCATGGCCGGGCAACGTGCGGGAACTTCGGCAGAAAGTTATGGGTGCTGTATTGCAGGCGCAGGAAGGTGTTGTCATGAAAGAGCATCTGGAACTTGCCGTGACGAAACCGACCTCTACTGTCAGCTTCGCCTTGCGCAATGACGCGGAGGATAAGGAGCGGATATTGCGTGCGTTGAAACAGGCAAACGGCAACCGGAGTGTCGCCGCAGAACTGCTCGGCATAGGCAGGACAACACTATACAGCAAACTTGAAGAGTATGGACTTAAATATAAATTCAAGCAATCATAGCCCGTAATTCACTGAATTTGGCTATCTTTGCATAACATTTGAGAAAAACGGCGATTGGCAGGAGCTTTTCGCCGCCAACATATAGGATAAGACCGCAAGGCGTTTCAAGCGAAAATCTGGTAAATTGGAACTACGGAGACGATTGCGTGATGCTTATGCTATGCTTACGCATAGCGTGCATTCACGTACTCTCCGTAAAGGCTTTACCAGAGCCATCGCTTGAAGGTAGTGTGAATTGCACGCTACTTTTTTACCCTTGCCTAACGAAAGGAAACGATTATGGGTAAAGTTCAGATTCTCGCCGTACTGACGATGGACGGATGTCTTTCTTCAGAGTTATATGATAAAGCACATCAGGATTTGTGCCTTGACCGTTGCGGTCTTGATGAAATCAGGAAGAAAGCCTTTTACCGTGTGACACCGGACTATTCCATTTCAATGCTGCACGAATGGAGAAAAGACTGCACAAACATCCGTTACCTCGCGGAAGCCACACCGGACACGGCAGACTATATAAACGGACTGCTGCGGATGCACGCTGTGGATGAAATCATACTATACACCGTTCCTTTCATATCCGGAAGCGGACGACATTTTTTTAAGTCGGCTCTGCCAGAGCAACACTGGACGCTTTCCTCTTTGAAAAGCTATCCCAACGGTGTATGTCGCATTATCTATATCCTTGATAAAAAAGCAAGATAGCCAAAATGTGCGGCAAGCATACATTTCTATTTTCAGGAATAGAATAAATGTTCCGATTACAAACAATTTAAGTCGGAGATAATTTGTCCTTGTGAAAAAATACTGAATTTTATACCTCTGAAATCCAGCACTTTGTAAAATTGAGTGTTGGATTTTTTATTTTCTGCCGCGTTTTTTGCCAATTATATTCATGTGCGCACGCAGAAAACAAAGTGTAATTTTCAAAATTGACAGAACCATGAATTATTTCTTGCTGGCGGAAACCGACTTTTTCCGCCTGATAAACGAAGCCGGCGACTGCAATATGGAAACGGCATACACGGCTTTCGCCACCCAAGTGATCGAACTGTGCAACGGCGGCATGGACATGAACCTTACCGTCATCGCGCTTGCCTACATCGAAATCGAGTTGCAGCACCATCCCGTACGTAATCTGTCAGAAGAAAAAAGAGAGATTGCCGCCTACGTCAGCAAGGCTCTGTCTTTCGTAAGAAAGATGCAGAAATTCCTTGCCACGCCCCAAGTGCCACCACTAATATCCGCCAACAACGCAACAGAAACCACCGCCAGCCTTCTTCAATGGACGGGCAATGCCATCGACCTCGTGGAACTTATCTACGGCATAGACGTGATGGGCTGCATCAACAACGGCAATATGCCGCTCAAACAGCTCGCCCCACTTCTCTATAAGATATTCGGGGTTGATTCTAAAGACTGCTACCGCTTCTACACTGATATCAAACGCCGGAAGAACGAAAGCCGCACCTATTTCATTGACAGGATGCAGGAAAAACTGAACGAGAGAATGTTGCGTGATGAGGAGTTGGAGCGGATGAGAAAATAAAAAAATATCCATTACATATGAGAAGACAGGAATACTCGTATCCTGTCTTTTTATTTTCATTTAATTATATATTAATTAGCACAATATATGTGAGTTTTTCATTCCTATAAGGACAAATTTCAGAAACGTATGTCTGGTAAATTATTGAGTCATCATAGTATGAACATATATCATTACTAAAAACAATGAAACAACTTCCATAAGATTGTGGTTGTAAAAATCGCCATTTAATAGCCCGTTTTTTTTGTAAAATTCGCCAATTAAAAAAATATGATTATCTTTGCATTATATTTTATAAGGTATGGAAACAGTAAATAGAATACTTCAAGAGAAGATTACAGCACGAATCGCGCCCAATAAAGCAGTACTGATTTTTGGTGCTCGCCGTGTTGGTAAAACGGTAATGATGCGTAAAATTGTGGACAACTATTCAGGTAGGACGATGATGCTCAACGGCGAAGACTACGACACATTAGCACTATTGGAGAATCGCTCAATAGCCAATTATCGGCATTTATTGGATGGTATTGATTTGCTGGCTATTGATGAGGCACAGAACATACCACAAATCGGTAGTATTCTGAAGTTGATAGTTGATGAAATACCGGGAATAAGTGTCTTGGCAAGTGGTTCTTCGTCATTCGATTTGCTGAATAAGACTGGTGAACCGTTGGTCGGCCGCAGTACGCAATTTCTCCTTACACCATTCTCGCAACGGGAAATCGCACAGACGGAAACGGCACTTGAAACCCGCCAGAACCTCGAAGCGCGCTTGATTTACGGTTCCTATCCCGAAGTAGTAATGATGGAGAACTATGAACGTAAAACAGACTACCTACGTGATATTGTCGGTGCATACCTGCTTAAAGATATCTTAGCAATTGACGGCTTAAAAAATTCGAGCAAGATGCGCGATCTACTGCGATTGATAGCTTTTCAGTTGGGCAGCGAAGTTTCTTACGAAGAGTTAGGTAAACAACTCGGCATGAGCAAGACGACCGTTGAAAAATACCTCGACCTATTGGAAAAGGTCTTCGTTATCTATCGTCTGGGGGCTTATTCGCGTAACCTACGCAAGGAGGTTACAAAAGCTGGCAAGTGGTACTTCTACGACAACGGCATTCGCAATGCCATTATCGGGGCTTTCTCACCGCTGGCCATTCGGCAGGATGTCGGTGCGCTGTGGGAGAACTACATCATCGGAGAGCGGCGCAAAGCGAACTTCAATGAGGGACTGCACAGGGAGTTCTATTTCTGGCGCACCTACGACAAACAGGAAATCGACCTGATTGAGGAGAGTGCCGACAGTCTTACCGCCTTGGAGTTCAAGTGGGGAAATAAAATGCCGGCCGCACCGAAAGCCTTCCAAGAAGCCTATCCCTATGCCGAGTTTCATGTGGTAAATCGGGAGAATTATTTGGAGTTCGTATAATCAATAAATTACGTATATGGAAACAAAACTACAATCCAAACAGCAATATCCGCGGTTTATCCAAAATAAACCGTGTGGTATTGACAAATTCGATGGAGGTTCGCAAGAAAGGTTGGCAAAAACTATTGCTCGCCATTTTTGTCAGAATGATTCATTGGATGAGGAATGTACTTTACCTCGAATTATCGGCATCGAAGGTATTTGGGGATCTGGAAAATCCAACGTGGTTAAAATGTTGGAACGTGAATTATCAGACGACTATTACTTTTTTGAGTATGACGCATGGGGACATCAAGAGGACTTGCAACGCCGCTCTATATTGGAATTGCTTACAAGCAAACTTATTGATGATGGTATCCTATCTGGAAATGCAACAATAAAAGTCAAAGGTGGAGGTACGAAAACCGTATCATGGTCTGAAAAGCTGAAATATTTATTAGCCCGTAAAACGGAGACCGTAACCGAAAAATATCCCCTTATCAGTAATGGTATGGTTGCGGCATTTTTGGTTGCAGTTTTAACTCCGATATTTACATTTATTGCGTATGCAGTAAAACCTACACCCACAACATGGTGGTTTTCTTTATTGTCTATTATCATAGCTGCACTGCCAGTTCTTATTGCATTGTGCGTTTGGAAATGGGCATATAGCAAAGATCATAAATATGGATGGAGTTATATGTTAGCTATTTATCAAGATAAAGTCGAAAAGGACGTTTGCTATGAGACTTTGAGCGAAGACGAACCAACGGTTTACGAGTTCAAAACATGGATGCAAGACATTTCTGATTTTATCAAGGAAAAAGGACAACGTAAATTAGTCCTTGTTTTTGACAACATGGATCGTCTCCCCGCTGAAAAAGTAAAAGAATTATGGTCTTCTATCCATACGTTCTTCGCCGATAGCGGTTTTGAAAATGTTTGGGCTGTTATTCCTTTCGATGAAACACATTTAGCTTGTGCATTCGGAGATGAGACCGACGAACAAACGAAACAACTGACCAAGTATTTTATCAATAAAACTTTCCCTATTGTTTATCGTGTTGCTCCTCCTGTTATTACCGACTATCGAAGTATATTCAACAAACTGTTTGTTGAAGCATTTGGAGAAACAGAAAATGAAGCGAAAGAAACTATAAATCGGATATTCAGATTGGTAAATCCTAATGCCAATGTTAGGGAAATTATATCATATATCAATGAGATGGTCGCTCTTAAACAAGAGTGGTGTAACGAAATTTTGATGATAAACATAGCATTGTTCTGTTTGAAGAAGACGGATATTCTGGCAAATCCAGTAGAACAAATATTGTCCGGCGACTATCTGAATGGCATTCAAACAATAATTAACAATGATCTGCAAACACAACGCGAAATTGCAGCTTTGGTATATGGTGTCGATGTTGAAGATGCTCGACAAATTCCATTGAAAAAATATATTGAAGGCTGCATCAACGGAGAAGAAGACCACGACATAAATCAATATGCAGAGACTAATAAACAATTTGACACTGTATTAGAAGAAGTTATACAATGTATGGACAATGCGCTTATCGATAAGATTATACATTGTTTGCATAAATTAACTCGAAAGAGCGATGTTATTCTGCGTGTATGGCAAAGAATAGCACAATTGAAATTAAAAGAATCCATAGAGAAGCAGGTGTTCCCTGTCGAATACCAAGAACTGCTGTTGCATTTAGACACGGAAAGCCAAAACCATGTGATTGCTCAATTATATAAGAAGATAGTTCGGTTCAATGACTTCAATGGCGGCGACTATTTCAAAACGTTAGATGCAATAGACAGGTTTATTGCGCAAAATAAGTTGGCGTGCGATTTTACGTCATTGATTGAAGCAAAAACAGTCAAGCCAAATACATTTATCGATTATATTCAAGCTGCAAATGCAACAGATGCTGCCTATCGGGATAACGCGACAACTAAAGCATATAAATATTATCAAGTAGCAACAAATTCGGAGGCGCTCGATAATTATTTGGCAAACTTACTACCCGATAATTTCGACCATGCAGATATTGTAAAAACGTTAAAAGATAATTCTACCTATACGTTTCCAACGCTTTTGCAAGCGATCACGAATTGCATTGATGAACAGAATGTAAATAAAGATAATATAGGGGCTATATTTACAACCTATCGTTTATTGGCATCTGACGAAGAAAGACCTTTACCTGTAACGTTAGATTCAACCTACATAAATCAGTTGCATTCTGAATTAGAAACTGATGGCCGAAACATTAAAGAGTCTGGATATTACGATTTAGTCGCCATGCAATTGGCACATGGTCATTCCGTTTCCTTAATAGAGGGTGGAGATATAAAATATGTTGCAGAACTCATGGACTATTATGTGGATCATGGAGACTTATTAGTAAATAGTGTGGGATGGAATATACCGCTATTAAATGAAACACTACAATACATGGTAAATCATAAACTTGGCTATAAATTATTGCTCTCAGACATATTGCCCCAATTTGAAGATATTAAGAACAGAATAGGTGTAACGGATGAGGTATTTATCGAGCATTTAGCAGAGTGGAATACCGATTTGGATAAGTATATCACTAAGAACAATATTAAAGATGTAATTCCTGACGCATCTTTTTACGATTTGACCACTAAAATAAGCAATGTCCTGACCGATCATATCAATAAAATAGCGTTCGAAGCGTTGTCTGAAATAAGTGTTGATACATTATACGCCCAAAGAACAGCACATACATCATATTATTGGTTTGTCGCAATAAAACATTTACTGGCTAAAATCAAATCCTTGCCAGATAACTTGACTGAATTTGGCAAAAAGATTCTGATGGATATTGCTTCTGGAACTCAAAGTTTGAATCCTTTCCCTAATTGTTTCAAGAATATAGTTGAAAGATTGGATAAACGAAAAATTAAATCGACAGTTACCGATATAAGAAATGATTTCTGCATCGGTAAAAAGACTATCAATGCAATAAAGTTTCAATTTTTCGAAACATGGCTTAGATCGCATGGTAATTTGAAAAGTCAAGCTGGAGACGTTATTGATAAAATAGTGAAACCTGTAATTTCCGATGGGGCATGCCGTTCATTGATTCTGCAAAACAAAGATTTTTATATGGATTTAATAAATACAGCAGGGGATGATGCTTATGAATTGAAAAAGAGTCTCCGAAACCTCATACAAAAAGATTCAGATCCGCAATTGGTTAAATTTGTCAATTCGATAGATTCAGTACCTGAGGTTGAAACCGCGTAAGTATTTGTCTAACAAGTCCGAATTTTACGATTTTACCCGTCAGAACTGAAGTGCCCCCCAAAAAAATTGTATCCAACTTTTGGGGGTCACTTCAAACTTCGATAGGGATAATTTTCAATTTTGGGGACTTGTTAGACAGTCTCATTATCTGGTAGCAGTTTACACAGCACCGGATCGTTTTTGATACGCTCCAGTTCCTCCTGCACAATCTGCTTCACCTCTTCCTTGATGCGCCGGTAGTTCGCCTGCACCGTTTCCTTCATGCGGTCGTTGCCGTCCTCGTCCGTGAAGTTTGTAATGACGGGAATTTTCTTGTAGGCACTTTCTTCCCGTTTCACCTTTTCGGCATCCACCACAATCTCGCAATGAAAAATCTTCTGCTCGATACGCTCGTTGAAGTTGTCGGATACAGAACCGACAAACATTCCCTGCGTAAGCCCGGAAATCTTACTCGGTGGAATGAGCGCGTCCATCTGCGTGTTGATGGAGGTGGAAACATCCTGCCGGTTGATGGAGATGGACTGCCGTTTCTGCAACACCTTACCGAACCGCTCGGAGAGCGTCTTGGCTGTTTCCCCCACCACCTGACCGGAGAAAATATTGCCGACAGTGTTCATCACCACTTTCGCCTCTTTGTCCCCGTAGTCACGCACTAACTGGCTGAAATCCTGAAAGCCCAGACACACGGCAACCTTGTTGCTTCGGGCGGTAGCTATAAGATTGTCCAACCCTTTGAAGTATATTGTGGGCAACTCGTCGATGATGACCGATGACTTCAGCATCCCCTTCTTGTTGATGAGCTTCACGATACGGGAATTATACAGACCGAGTGCCGCACCGTAGATATTCTGACGGTCGGGATTGTTACCCACGCAGAGGATTTTCGGCTCTTCGGGATTGTTGATGTCCAGCGTAAACTCGCTGTCTGACATCACCCAGTAGAGCTGCGGTGAAATCATCCTCGAAAGCGGGATTTTTGCCGACGCTATCTGACCCATGAGCTGCTCCGCAGCCCCTCCAAGCCACGCATCCATGAACGGCGAAAGGTAGTTCTCCAGCTCCGGATAAGAGGTCAGTATCGGAAATATATCCTCGTAACGGCGGTTCAGAAACTCGATAGCATGGGGAAACGTGCAAAACTTCCCGTTCTGATAGATTTTGAGATACCAGATAATACTGGCAAACAGAATGATAGGTGACTCCACGAAGAAGTCGCCCTGCTTTTGCACCCACGTTTTATTGAGGTTGAGCATTATTGTGTAGGCACTCTCATAGGCATCCGTAATATCTTCCATAAAATCCGGGTGAATGGGATTGCACCGATGAGAGCGTCGCGGGTCGTCGAAGTTGATCACATAGAACTTCGGCTTTACCTTGTAGCCGTCCGGGTGGTTCAGCAAATGGTTGTAGGCAATAGTAGATAGGTCGGGATACTTGAAATCGTAGATGTATTGACTAAAGCCCTTTTCAATCTGTTGCTTGATAAAATTGTTTACCACGGCATAGGACTTGCCGCTGCCCGGCGTACCCAACACGATGGACGCACGGAAGGGATTAACTACATTGATCCAACCGTTGTTCCAGCGTTTCCTGTAATAGAAACGTGTCGGCAGATTGACCGAATACTCGCTTTCGATAAGCCTCGTTTCCTGCATGAAACTCTCGTTCTCGTTGTTGAAAACATCCTCCATCAAATTGTGTTTCAACAGGCGGCTCATCCACAGACCACCCATCAACAGGCAGACATAGCCCGTTCCAATGGTAAGGACATACAGTCCCGTCACCGCTTCAAGCGGCAGCGGCAGGGGCAGCAACCACCAGTTCAGGAAAAACAGCACGAACCCGACGGCAAATGCTGTCCAGATTCTCCCCCAAGTGATTTTCTCACCCTTGACACCCTTCGTACCCAGACAGGACAAGGCAAGCAAAAGGACGGAAAACAGCTTCGTGTAGAGAATGGAATGGAACAGCCCCGCCGTGCGGTCGAAGTTCAGAAGGATTTTGTCCACCACGCCGATGTTCACGCCCCACAGCCGGATGGCTTCGTAGCAGAACCAGTACACGTTCATGACCACTAAAATGATACTCACGGCACGCAGAAAATCCATGATTTTCGCCAATGCCCTCAAATCGTCTTCTTGTTGTGACATACATTGATTTTTTAATTGTTGATACTCTGATTACATACCCAAGCCCTTGCGTTTTTTCTTCTTTTTGCGCTTCATCGCCCGGATGAAAGCCTCTTCCTCGGCATCTACCGCCGGACCTTCGGGAGTGAGCAAGCCCATACCGCCCGATATATCTTCACTGTCGTAGGCGGTCTGCCCGTGTGCCTTGTCCGCAGCATCCACAGGGATGGATAGCGGTATCGGCGGTTGTCCGGCGTATGGCAGGGTGAAGTGTTCCTGCAAGGCATTCGCCGAAAGCTCCTTACCCATGCGCGAACCGTTCAGCACGCATCCCGTGCGGTGGTCGATGAAGGTAGCCCCATAGATGCGCCCTTCCTCTGTGTAGCGCAGTACGGTGTCGATGCCCTTCTCTTTGAGTTGGGATACAAATTTGTCCTTGTCATAAGTGCCTTGCAGCACGGAAAGGACGGTGCGTTTCGTCATGTCTGCCAGTTTCCTATCCTTGATTTCCGATTTGGAACGGACAAACTTCTTCTGTACGGCTTCATAGCCTGCGGACTTCCCGAAAAGCGAGGATTTGAACGGGTTGCCCACCTTGTTACCCTTGTCGTCCGTGACGGAATAGACCAGCCCGTGATACTCCCGTCCGCGCACGTTGCCCCTCGCTTCCTCCACCGTCATATTATATAAGGAAAGGAGCGCACGGTATTCGCCCATCGTCTGGAAACGGTACTGCCCATTCAGAGCCTTCACGGTGTTGCCTACCTGCTTCTTCACATCACCTGCCGATGCGGCCACCTTGCGCAACGGATTATCCAATCTCTGATTTTTACGTTCTGCCGGATGCAATCCGTACTTCTGTTCCAGTTCCCTGCGGATACGGTCGCTGCGGCGGTAGAGAAAATCCCGGTTGAGCCTTTTCCCGTTCTCGTCCACGTTGACCGTCACGATGTGCAGGTGGTGGCGGTCGATGTCCTCGTGCTTGAATACAAGATAAGGCTGGTTTCCGAAACCGAGTTTTTCCAGATACTCGCGGGCGATATTCTGCAACTCAATATCGGTCAGCACATCCTCCGGGTGCGGGTTGAGAGAGATATGCACCACCGGCTTCTCGATCTTCATCTGCGGTGGCAGGAAGGTGAGAAAACCCTCCATCGCCTTGCCTATGTCCACCGTTCCCGAACCGTCATTGTAGATGCGGTTGGTGGTGAGAAGCCGCCCCTGCGCCTCGTTAATCTTCTCCCCGTTGTAGGCAATCGCGCCGTACAACGAACTTCCTACACTGATTTTTGCGACCATTTTGCCTCCATTTCCCTTGAAAGTTCCACAATCCGGCGGCTCAGTTTCACGAGTTCGACGGTGTGTTGCTCTAATTTGTAGAGCAACGCCATCGCCTTTTTCTCTGAAAAATGCAGCCTCAGTTCCTTCACGACTTGGTTGTAATTCGTACCCACGGCACGGAATTGTGCATGAAAATCCGACAGTTTGGTGTAATAGTCCACCAACGTCTTGTCCACCTTCAGCACCTTGAACGGTTGCCCGAAGAAGTGCGCTTTGAGGAAAACAGACCGTGCATAGACACCCGATTTTCCGAACATGGCGAGGAAACGGTTGTGTTCCTCCTCGTTGAAACGGACGGTGTACCGGTACACCGCCGGATCAAGTTTGGGATTTCTCCCTGATTTGCTTTTCCTTTTCTCTTTCATATTACTTTGGATTTAGCGGATTGACGGCATAAGCCGCCGCTTCGGATTACAGCACCGCAGTTCTGAAAGGCTTCCCGACTTCGGAGGGAAAGCCCGCCCCCTGCAAGGGCAAGTGCTTTTCGTGGCTGCTCAAAATATTTTGAGCGGCTGAAAAGACATCTTGCTATGTTCAGGTGAACATAAAAATCCGTCAGGGGACGGATTGGGAAAATACCTTTCAGGACTCCGGGCCGCGCGTCATCGGCGAACCCTGCTGTCCGGGTGCAAAGTTACGCCCTTAAAGCGGTATCGGACAGATGCTTGACCCGGTCAATGACTGCCAACCGGCGCAACGTGCCGCCACTTGCCGGAGAAGTGATACAGGTTCCAAAATATACTTGTTTATTTGCAGCATGATTCAAGAAACGAACGATTTGAAGATATGATAAACGGAACATTCAAATACCCGGAAATCCGCTTCTTCGGATACTTGCCGAAACGGATACCCGAACCGTCGGAAACCCGGTTCTCCGACAATTCGGTGACGTATGGATTCAATGACTTCATGACGCAATGTCGTCAATCACCATTTGTCCGACGCACCGCTTCACCACAGAACCGGATACGCGACGACCCGCCTGCGTGTGTAGTCACGGAAGCGGATGGTGCGACAGCCAAATCCGTATGGAAACAGAAAAACAAATCATCAACAATTAAAATAAATGGAACTATGAGTAAGGAAATCTTCGTTGCATTCGCAACACAGAAAGGTGGCATCGGCAAATCCACTGTCACGGCACTTGCCGCCAGCTACCTGCACAACGTGAAAGGCTACAATGTCGCCGTCGTGGACTGCGACGACCCGCAGCACAGCATCCACGGGCTGCGCGAACACGAAATGGGGCTTATCGACAGCAGCACCTACTTCAAGGCTCTCGCTTGCGACCATTTCCGCCGGATCAAAAAGAACGCCTACACCATCGTCAAAAGCAATGCGGTGAACGCCCTCGACGATGCCGAGAGGATGATTGCCACTGAGGACGTGAAACCCGACGTGGTGTTCTTCGACATGCCCGGCACACTCCGAAGCAACGGCGTGATAAAGACGCTCTCGCAGATGGACTACATTTTCACTCCGCTGAGTGCCGACCGCTTTGTCGTGGAGAGTACCCTGAAATTCGTCACGATGTTCCGCGACAGGCTGATGACTACCGGACAGGCGAAAACAAAGGGGCTGCATCTGTTCTGGACGATGGTGGACGGCAGGGAGAGGAACGACTTGTACGGCATCTACGAGGAAGTGATAGCCGAAATGGGCTTTCCGGTACTTTCCACCCGCTTGCCCGACAGCAAGAAGTTCCGCCGTGACCTTTCGGAAGAGCGCAAGAGCGTTTTCCGCTCCACCATCTTCCCGATGGACACGGCACTGCTGAAAGGGAGTGGCATCCGGGAGTTTTCCGAAGAGATAAGCGACATCATCAGACCGCAGTGAGCATGGGCAGCAGGAAAGTGAACACGGAAGGCATCGACGAGGAACTGCTGTTAGCCTCCATCGGGCGGCGCACACAGGACGGGACACTGCGCCCCGCACAGGAAGTACCCGCAGCTGCACCGACCGAAGAGGACACCGCCGCACCGGAACCATCTCCTGTGCAACCCGTAACACGGGAAAAAGCGCAGAGGGAAAGTGGACGCCGGAAAAGGCAGGACGAGGACTACAACGAGCTATTCCTGCGCCGCAACGAGATAAAGACCCGCCAATGTGTCTATATCAGCCGTGACGTCCACGGCAAGATCCTCAGAATCGTGAACGACATCGCCGGAGGGGAAATCTCAGTAGGCGGATATGTGGATACCGTGCTGCGCCAGCATCTGGAACAGCACAAGGAGAGAATCAACGAACTGTACAAGAAACAACGTGAAGATCTGATTTGAAAATGGAAAAAGAAATGACACCGAATGAAAAAAGACCACAGCAAGACTGCGGAGGTATGTTTACCCAAGTGCAGGCGAGTGTGGAAATACTGTCGCCTGTCCCGGTAAGCGGCAAATGCAGTGAGAAGGACTATGAACGCCTGTTCATCCGCGACCCGGAAGTAAAGGCACGTGAGGGGAAGATGGCGTATGTGCGCCCGGAGTACCACGAGCGTATCATGCGTATCACCCGTGTAATCGGGCATGACCGGCTTACGCTGTCCGCTTACATCGACCATGTGCTGACGCACCACTTCAACCAGTGCGAAGATGCGATAAAGAGCCTTTATGCCCGAAATTACAATTCAGTATTCTAACCAAAAACGGAAGGATATGAATTACACAATCAGCATGACAGACATTCTGCTGGCGGTATCGGTCGGCTGCAACCTCTGGTTCCTGTTCCTGCTCCTTTACGAGCGCATCATGGACACGCGGATTGTCCGCTTCTTCAAGGGCATTGTCGGATTATGGCGGTCACTGGACGGGAATGAGGCTAAACGCATAGCGGCACACGAGGAAGTCCCTGCGGAAAAGGCGGACATCATCGGCAAGAGCCGTTTCAGGATGGCATCCACCCGGACAACCGCTGCCATACCGACGCAAGAAGCCGCCACTATTGAAAAAGGCATTGAGCTGTCGGAGGAAGAGGCTACTTTTGACGACGGAAAAACGGGAAACGCATCCCGCCCGGCACAAGTCCCGGAGGAAAAACTCGATGAGACCTTCACGAGCATACCGCCGGAGGAACTGGGATACGGGGACGACGAACCGGAAGAGGACGCCTCGGACACGCCACGGGCTTCGGGCAGCAGCTTTGACGAGATTGACGACGCCTGCAAGACCGCCAAAAACCCGGACGCGACACAGGCGGAACGTGAAAAGGCGGCTAAGGTGTTCACCGACATGGAGGGCACGGAGTTGTACGAGAAAATGATGGAAGGCTCTTCGGAGATAGGCATCCGCATCAAGGGGCTTATCGAGATTCGGCTGAAGAAATCTGAAAAGGAGTTCGTCGTGCCGGACAACATCGAGGAGTTCGACATTCGCAACTATGTATGACAACAATAAAAGAAATGAACATGAAAGAATGACATCAACCCACGCGGCGAGGAAACGCAAGGCGCATCCCCATCCGCAACGGACACGCCCACGTCCGTGGAAACAAACGGGCATCCACTAAAACCAAAGTAAAGAAACAAAGTATCAACCGCCCGACAAAGGACCATCCACCCTTTTGACGGCAAAAAACAAGAACAGTTTATGAACAAGAACATCTTGAAAAACAGAAAAGCAATCCTCTCCGCGGCACTTGTCATCGCCGCAACCGCCTCCGCTTTCGCGCAGGGAAACGGCATCGCGGGCATCAACGAAGCCACCTCTATGGTGAGTTCTTATTTCGACCCCGGAACTAAACTGATATACGCCATCGGTGCAGTCGTCGGGCTTATCGGGGGCGTAAAAGTGTACGGCAAGTTTTCATCGGGCGACCCCGACACCAGCAAGACAGCCGCCTCGTGGTTCGGCGCGTGCATCTTCCTGATTGTTGCCGCCACCATCCTGCGCTCATTCTTCCTTTAATAAATAATGTATGGCTGAATACCCAATCAACAAGGGTATCGGCCGTCCGGTAGAGTTCAAGGGCTTGAAGGCACAGTACCTCTTCATCTTCTGCGGAGGTCTGCTGGCTCTCTTCGTCCTGTTCGTCATCCTCTACATGGTCGGTATCGACCAGTGGATATGTATCGGCTTCGGCGCGGCATCGTCCTCCCTCCTTGTATGGCAGACCTTCGCGCTGAACGCCCGGTACGGTGAACACGGGCTGATGAAATTAGGAGCGGCACGGAGCCATCCCCGATACCTTATCAACCGGCGGCGGATAACCCGTCTGTTCAAACGACAACGAAAGGAAGAAAGACAATGAGGAATACATCGAAAATGACAACACTGGAAAACAGGTTCCCACTTTTAGCGGTGGAGCATGGCTGCATCATCTCAAAGGACGCCGACATCACGGTGGCTTTCGAGGTGGAACTACCGGAACTTTACACCGTGACGGGTGCGGAGTACGAGGCGATACACAGTTGCTGGTGCAAGGCTATCAAGGTGCTGCCGGACTACTCCGTCGTCCACAAACAGGACTGGTTCATCAAGGAACGCTACAAACCGGAGCTTCAGAAGGACGACATGAGCTTTTTAAGCCGCTCTTTCGAGCGTCACTTCAACGAGCGTCCGTACCTGAAACACACCTGCTACCTCTACCTGACCAAGACAACAAAGGAGCGTAACCGGATGCAGAGCAATTTCAGCACGCTGTGCCGGGGACATATCATCCCGAAGGAGCTGGACAGGGAAACCACGACCAAGTTCTTGGAAGCCTGCGAACAGTTCGAGCGCATCATGAACGACAGCGGGCTTGTCAGGCTGCGCCGCCTCTCCACCGATGAGATTGTGGGTACTGAGGGAAAGACGGGACTTATTGAACGCTACTTCTCGCTCATGCCGGAAGGTGACACCACCTTGCAGGACATCGAGCTTTCGGCAAGGGAGATGCGCATCGGCGACAACCGCCTGTGTCTGCACACCCTCTCCGACGCGGAAGACCTGCCGGGCAAGGTGGCTACCGACACCCGTTACGAGAAGCTCTCCACCGACCGGAGTGACTGCCGACTGTCATTCGCCTCCCCGGTGGGGCTTCTGCTCTCCTGCAACCATATCTACAACCAGTATGTGCTGATAGACAACAGTGAGGAAACCTTGCAGAAGTTCGAGAAGTCCGCCCGTAACATGCAGTCGCTATCTCGCTATTCAAGGAGCAACAGCATCAACCGCGAGTGGATAGACCAATACCTGAACGAAGCCCATTCCTACGGACTGACCTCGGTACGGGCACACTTCAACGTCATGGCGTGGAGCGACGATGCGGAGGAACTGAAGCATATCAAGAACGACGTGGGCAGCCAGTTGGCAAGCATGGAATGCGTGCCGCGCCACAACACCATCGACTGCCCGACACTCTACTGGGCGGCGATACCCGGCAATGCGGCGGACTTCCCGGCGGAAGAGAGTTTCCACACCTTCATCGAACAGGCGGTGTGCCTGTTCACAGAGGAAACCAACTACCGCAGCTCGCTCTCGCCCTTCGGCATCAAGATGGTGGACAGGCTCACGGGAAAACCGCTGCACCTTGACATCTCCGACCTGCCCATGAAGCGAGGTATCACGACCAACCGCAACAAGTTCGTGCTGGGTCCTTCGGGCAGCGGCAAGTCTTTCTTCATGAACCACCTCGTGCGCCAATATTATGAGCAAGGCGCACATGTGGTATTGGTGGACACGGGAAACTCCTATCAGGGCTTGTGCGGCATGATCCGACGCAAGACAGGCGGAGCGGACGGTGTGTATTTCACCTACACGGAAGATAAGCCCATCAGCTTCAACCCGTTCTACACCGACGATTACATCTTCGACGTGGAGAAGAAGGACAGCATCAAGACCCTGTTGCTGACGCTCTGGAAGTCGGAGGACGACAAGGTGACAAAGACGGAGAGCGGCGAGCTGGGCAGTGCCGTGAGTGCCTATATTGAGCGCATCCAATCCGACCGTAGCATCGTGCCGTCGTTCAACACCTTCTACGAGTATATGCGTGACGACTACCGCAAGGAACTGGCACAGCGTGACATCAAGGTGGAGAAGTCCGACTTCAACATCGACAACATGCTCACCACCATGCGGCAGTATTACCGGGGCGGGCGTTACGATTTCCTGCTCAACTCCACGGAGAACATCGACCTGCTCGGCAAGCGGTTCATCGTCTTCGAGATAGATTCGATTAAAGAAAACCGCGAACTGTTCCCCGTCGTGACCATCATCATCATGGAAGCCTTCATCAACAAGATGCGGCGGCTGAAAGGCGTGCGGAAACAGCTTATCGTGGAAGAGGCTTGGAAGGCCCTCTCATCGGCGAACATGGCTGAATATCTGCGCTATATGTATAAGACGGTCAGAAAATATTACGGCGAGGCAATCGTGGTGACGCAGGAGGTGGACGACATTATCAGTTCTCCGGTGGTCAAAGAGAGCATTATCAACAACTCGGATTGTAAAATCCTGCTTGACCAAAGGAAATATATGAACAAGTTCGACCAGATACAGGCGTTGCTCGGACTGACGGAAAAGGAGAAGTCGCAGATACTCTCCATCAACATGGCGAACAACCCTTCACGGCTCTACAAGGAGGTGTGGATAGGCTTGGGCGGCACGCAGTCGGCGGTCTATGCCACGGAGGTCAGCGCGGAAGAGTATCTGGCGTACACCACCGAGGAAACGGAAAAAGTGGAGGTTTACCGTCTGGCGGAGAAGCTGGGCGACGACATCGAAGCCGCCATCCGGCAGCTTGCCGAAAGGCGGAGAAACAAGGAATAACTAAAAAACAGAATGTATCAACCAAAAAAGAAAAACGCGTATGAATTTACCAAAAGTGAAAATGCTGCAAGTCAGCAAGTGCCTTATCGGATTGGCGGTCATGATGCTGCAATCCTGCGACGTGGCCGACAACCGCCGCGACATGCTGTGCGGGAACTGGGAGAGCGTGGAGGGAAAACCTGACGTGCTTATCTACAAGGAGGGCGAAGCCTACAAAGTGACGGTGTTCCGTCGTAGCGGTCTGCGCCGCAAGCTCAAGCCGGAAACCTATCTCTTGCAGGAGGAGAACGGCAACCTGTTCATGAACACCGGCTTCCGCATCGACGTGTCCTACAACGAGGCCACGGATGTGCTGACTTTCTCGCCAAACGGGGACTATGTGCGGGTGAAGCCGCAGCCGGGACATCCGACCGAAGAATAACAACCACTAAAATCCAAAGTAACATGAGAACAAGAATAACAATGATTATCTGCCTGTGCCTGCTTTTCGCGGGCAGGGCAAGCGCACAGTGGGTCGTAAGCGATCCGGGCAATCTAGCGCAGGGCATCATCAATGCCTCCAAAAACATCATCCATACCTCCAAGACCGCCACGAACATGGTGAGCAACTTTCAGGAGACGGTGAAAATCTATCAGCAGGGCAAGAAGTATTACGATGCCCTCAAATCGGTGAACAATCTGGTCAAGGACGCCCGCAAGGTGCAGCAGACCATCCTGATGGTGGGCGACATCACAGACATCTATGTGAACAGTTTCCAACGGATGCTCCGTGACGGGAATTTCAGACCCGAAGAGCTTTCCGCAATCGCTTTCGGCTACACGAAACTGCTGGAGGAAAGCAACGAAGTGTTGACGGAACTCAGGAACGTGGTGAACATCACCACGCTCTCCATGACCGACAAGGAGCGCATGGACGTGGTGGAACGCTGCCACTCGAAGATGAAGCGTTACCGCAACCTCGTGAGCTACTACACGAACAAGAACATCTCCGTGAGTTACCTGCGTGCGAAAAAGAAGAACGACCTCGACCGCATCATGGGGCTGTACGGGAACATGAACGAAAGATAATGGTAGCCTATGAAGTTCGACAACCTTCATCAGATTTTACGTTCACTTTATGAGCAGATGATGCCGCTGTGTGGGGACATGGCTGGTGTGGCGAAAGGCATCGCCGGGCTGGGTGCGCTGTTCTACGTCGCCTACCGGGTATGGCAGTCGCTGGCGAGAGCTGAACCGATAGACGTATTCCCGATGCTCCGTCCTTTTGCCATCGGTCTGTGCATCATGTTCTTCCCGACTGTGGTGCTGGGCACGATAAACAGCATCCTCTCACCCGTCGTACAGGGCACGGCAAAGATGCTGGAGGCGGAAACGCTGGACATGAACCGATACCGGGAGCAGAAGGACAAACTGGAATACGAGGCGATGGTACGCAACCCCGAAACCGCCTACCTCGTGTCCAACGAGGAATTTGACAAGCAACTGGAGGAACTCGGCTGGTCGCCCTCCGACATGGTGACGATGGCGGGAATGTATATCGACCGGGGAATGTACAACATGAAGAAGAGCATCCGCGACTTCTTCCGCGAGATACTCGAACTGCTGTTCCAAGCCGCCGCCCTCGTGATAGACACCGTCCGCACCTTCTTTCTCGTGGTGCTGGCGATTCTCGGTCCGATAGCCTTCGCCCTGTCGGTATGGGACGGTTTCCAAAACACGCTCACGCAGTGGATATGCCGCTATATACAGGTCTATCTGTGGCTACCGGTATCGGACATGTTCAGCACCATACTGGCGAAGATACAGGTTCTGATGCTGCAAAACGACATCGAGCGGATGCAGGCAGACCCGAACTTCTCGCTGGATTCGAGCGACGGGGTGTATATCGTATTCCTCTGCATCGGCATCATCGGCTACTTTACCATTCCCACCGTTGCGGGCTGGATTATCCAAGCCGGAGGCATGGGCGGTTACGGTCGCAACGTGAACCAGATGGCGGGACGAGCCGGAAGCATGGCGGGCAGCGTGGCGGGTGCAGCCGCAGGAAACGCAGTCGGACGTGTCGGCAAATTGCTGAAATAATCAATGTGCAATCATAAATTGGAAAATATAAATGGAATTCAAATCACTTAGAAACATCGAATCGTCGTTCAGGCAGATACGCCTGTTCGGTATCGTCTTCCTCTCGCTGTGCGCCGTGGTGACGGTGTGGAGCGTGTGGAACTCCTACCGTTTCGCAGAGAAGCAACGGGAGAAAATCTATGTGCTGGACAACGGCAAGAGCCTGATGCTCGCCTTGTCTCAGGATTTGTCGCAGAACCGCCCGGCGGAGGCACGGGAACATGTGCGCCGTTTCCACGAGATGTTCTTCACGCTATCACCTGAAAAAAGCGCGATTGAACACAACGTGAAACGTGCCTTGCTGCTGGCGGACAAGAGCGTGTACCACTATTATTCGGACTTCGCGGAGAAGGGGTACTACAACCGCATCATCGCCGGGAACATCAACCAAGTGCTGAAGGTGGACAGCGTGGTGTGCGACTTCAACGCCTATCCCTACCGTGCCGTGACCTACGCCACACAGAAAATCATCCGGCAGAGCAACGTCACCGAGCGCAGCCTCGTGACCACCTGCCGCCTGCTGAACGCATCGCGGTCGGATGACAACCCGAACGGTTTTACCATCGAGGGTTTCACCATCATTGAGAACAAGGATTTACAGACTATCAAACGGTAACAGGACATGAAAAGTATCAGAAAATCAATGTGGGGCATGTATTGGAAACTCCACGACAAACGGAAACGCTTGGCGGCAAGTCTCAAAGGGTATCTGGACGGCTTGCCGCCGGAAACACGCCGCCGCATCGTGCTGGGGATGTTCGCCGCCTTCGCGGTGCTTGCCCTTTACACCTTCGGCAGAGCCGTCTATGACATCGGCAGGAACGACGGCTCACATATGGAAACGGGACACGCCGGACGGGTGGAACTGCCGACCCCGGCGGAAACAGGCAATCACTTAACACCTTATTTATATGGAACAGACAAAGAATGAACCGACGAAAGAGAACAAAGCTGCTCCCGAAACGGGGAAACCGAAAAAGGAGCGCGAACCGCTGACAGAGGCGCAACGGCTGAAACGGCAGAAGATGATCGTGCTGCCCGCTATGGTGTTGGTGTTCATCGGGGCGATGTGGCTGATATTCGCCCCGTCCTCCGGCAAGGAGCAACCGCCGGGAACGGACGGATACAACACCGAGATGCCCGACGCTGACAAGGCGAACCGGCAGATTATCGGCGACAAGCTGAAAGCCTACGAGCATGGGGAGATGGAAGAGCGTCAGGAGAGCCGCAACCGTGCCATCGGGCAGCTGGGCGACATGTTCGACCGCGAGATAGCGGGAACGGAGAACGGAGTGGACTTCGACCTCGCCAATCCGGGCGGCAAGGAAGAAAGGGCAAAGCCAGCCACGCCGCAGACCATCCAGTCCTCCGCAGCCGCCTACCGTGACCTGAACGCCACGCTCGGAAACTTCTACGACCAGCCGAAAAACGACAATGCGGAGATGGACGAATTGTTGGAGCGCATCGCATCGCTGGAGTCGGAACTGGAAAGCGAGAGGGGCAAGGCTTCCTCTATGGACGAGCAGGTGGCTCTTATGGAGAAGTCCTACGAGCTGGCGGCAAAGTACATGGGCGGTCAGAACGGAGGACAGCCATCGGCGGAACAGAGGGCAGAGCCAACTACCGTGCAGAAAGGGAAGAAGAACAAGGCAATGCCTATCAGACAGGTGGAGCATCAAGTAGTTTCTTCACTCTCACAGCCTATGAGTAACGCGGAGTTTGTCGCCGCCTTATCGCAGGAACGCAACCGGGGTTTCAACACGGCTGTCGGCACGGCGGAGGTATTGGACAGGAACACCATACCGGCGTGCGTGCATGGGGCGCAGAGCGTGACGGACGGGCAGACGGTAAGGCTGCGCCTGCTGGAGCCTATGGCGGTGGCAGGCAGGACAATACCCCGGGGTGCGGTGGTGGTCGGCACGGGCAAGATACAGGGTGAGCGGCTCGACATCGAGATTACCTCGCTGGAATACGACGGCACGATTATCCCCGTGGAGCTTGCGGTCTATGACACGGACGGACAGCCCGGCATCTTCATCCCGAACTCGATGGAGATGAACGCCGTCCGGGAGGTCGCCGCCAACATGGGCGGCTCGCTGGGAAGCAGCATCAACATCTCCACCAATGCCGGGGCGCAGCTCGCCTCCGACTTGGGCAAGGGGCTGATACAAGGCACGAGCCAGTACATCGCCAAAAAGATGCGAACCGTCAAGGTGCATCTGAAAGCCGGGTACAGGGTCATGCTTTACCAAGAAAAATATTGAAAACAATAAAAATTACCACTAAAATCCAAAAGTAATGAGAAAAGTAATCATCATGTTTGCCCTCGCTATGGGCATCATAACTGCCAACGCGCAGGAGAATGTAACCGTTGAAACGACCAACGGAAGTGAACAACCGACCTTGACGAAGGAGGTCTATCCGCAGAAGGAGGCGGACGGCGACCTATATCACGGGCTGTCACGCAAGCTGACCTTCGACCGCATGATACCGCCGCACGGTCTGGAAGTGACCTACGACAAGACCGTCCACGTCATTTTTCCGGCGGAGGTGCGCTATGTCGATTTAGGCTCGCCCGACCTGATTGCCGGGAAAGCCGACGGAGCGGAGAACATCATCCGTGTGAAGGCTACCGTAAGGAATTTTCCCAACGAAACGAATATGTCCGTCATCACGGAGGACGGCAGTTTCTACACCTTCAACGTGAAGTACGCCGCCGAACCGCTGTTGCTCAACGTGGAGATGTGCGACTTCATCCATGACGGCAGCACGGTGAACCGCCCGAACAACGCGCAGGAAATCTATCTGAAAGAGCTGGGCAGCGAAAGCCCGATGCTGGTGCGCCTTATCATGAAGTCCATCCACAAACAGAACAAGCGCGAGGTGAAGCATATCGGCTGCAAGCGTTTCGGCATCCAATACCTGTTGAAAGGCATCTACACGCACAACGGCTTGCTTTATTTCCACACGGAGATAAAGAACCAGAGCAACGTGCCTTTCGATGTGGACTACATCACTTGGAAAATCGTGGACAAGAAGGTTGCGAAGCGTACTGCCGTGCAGGAGCAGATTATTCTGCCGCTCCGCGCGCAGAACTACGCCACCCTCGTGCCGGGCAAAAAGAGCGAGCGCACGGTCTTCACGATGGCGAAGTTCACCATCCCCGATGACAAGTGCCTCGTGGTGGAATTGAACGAGAAGAACGGCGGCCGTCACCAGTCCTTCGTGATTGAGAACGAGGATTTGGTACGCGCGGGTACCATCAACGAACTTCAAGTACGCTGACCATGAGAAAGTACATCGCAATAATCATCGCGTCGCTTGCCCTTTTTACAGGGCAGGCGCACGCCCAGCGGTGTCTGCCGAAGATGCAGGGCATCGAGGTGAGGGCGGACATGGCGGACGGCTTCAATCTCGGCGGCAAGGACGGCGGGTACAGCTTCGGGGCGGCTCTCTCCACCTACACGAAGAAGGGGAACAAGTGGGTGTTCGGTGGCGAATACCTGTTGAAGAACAATCCCTACAAGGACACCAAGATACCCGTGGCGCAGTTCACGGCGGAGGGCGGCTATTACTTCAAGATACTGTCGGACGCCCGAAAGATTGTTTTCGTCTATGCCGGGGCTTCGGCTCTCGCCGGATATGAGGCGGTAAATTGGGGGAAGAAGGTGCTGCATGACGGCTCCACGCTGCACGACCGGGACGCCTTCATCTACGGCGGTGCGCTGACGCTCGATGTGGAGTGTTACGTGGCAGACCGTATCGCCCTGCTTGCCAACCTGCGGGAGCGTTGCCTTTGGGGTGGCGACACACGGAAGTTCCACACGCAGTTCGGGGTCGGTATCAAGTTCATCATCAACTGACACGGGCATGGAAAGGACGGAAATAGATGCTGTCAGAAGGATGCCGCTTGCGGATTTTCTCGCACGGCTGGGGCATGAGCCTGTCAGAAGGAGCGGTAACGAGCTGTGGTATCTTGCCCCGTACAGGGGCGAGCGCACATCCTCTTTCCGTGTGAACGTGGCGAAACAGCTCTGGTACGACTTCGGTTTGGGCAAGGGCGGCGACATCTTCACGCTTGCCGGGGAGTTTCTGCAAAGCGATGACTTCATGAAGCAAGCGAAGTTCATAGCGGAAGCCGCCAATATGACGGTTGCCGGATGGGAAAAGCCCGTCTATCTCTCGAAGCCGACCGAATCCGTTTTTGAGGATGTGGAGGTCGCTCCGCTGCTCCGCTCACTGCTGACGGAGTATTTAGAGGAACGGGGCATCCCTTACGCCATCGCATCCCGTCACTGCTGCCGCTTGAACTACGGTGTGCGTGGGAAACGGTATTTTGCCGTTGGCTTTCCGAACATGGCAGGTGGCTATGAAGTCAGAAGCCGATATTTCAAGGGTTGCATACCTCCGAAGTCTGTATCACTGGTAAAGGCGAATGACATCCCGGCTGACGAGTGCCTCGTGTTCGAGGGCTTCATGGACTTTCTCTCTGCCGTGACGCTTGGTGTAACCGGTAACGCTGACTGTCTTGTGCTGAACTCAGTCGCCAACGTGGAGAAGGCGGCGGGATTGCTGGACGGATACGGGCGCATCGGCTGCTTCCTCGACCGTGACGAAGCCGGACGGCGGACGCTTGCCGCACTTACCATGCGATACGGGGAACGTGTCACCGACCGTTCCTCCCTCTATGACGGTTGCAAGGACTTGAACGAGTACCTGCAACTGACAACGAAAAAACAGAAAAACAACCATCTAAAAATCGAAGAACAATGAACATACTGAACAACAGAAACAAGAGAACATCAATATTCAAGGCAGTGGCGTTATGCCTGATAGCCGCCATGTCATTCACCCTCGTGTCATGTGACGATGACATGGACATCCAGCAGTCCTATCCCTTCACGGTGGAGGTCATGCCCGTGCCGAACAAGGTAGTAAAGGGGCAGACAGTGGAAATCCGCTGTGAACTGAAAAAGGAGGGCGACTTTTCGGGTACGCTCTATACCATCCGCTATTTCCAGTTCGAGGGGGAAGGCTCGCTCAAAATGGATAACGGCATCACCTTCCTGCCTAACGACCGCTACCTGCTGGAGAACGAAAAATTCCGCCTGTACTACACGGCGGCGGGTGATGAGGCGCATAATTTCATCGTGGTGGTGGAGGATAACTTTAGCAACTCCTACGAACTGGAATTTGACTTCAACAACAGGAATGTAAAGGACGACGATCTTACCATCGTTCCCATCGGCAACTTCAGCCCCTTGTTGAAATGATGCGTGTATTCATGACAATGCTCTGTTCACTTCTGACGGTCTGTTCTGTGTCCGCGCAGATCAGCCGCCAAGAGGGAACGGACGGGCAGGCGGCAATCTACCGACTGCCGCTTATGGAACGTGCTTTTTTATGCTGCCGCTACTTTGAAGGCTGGCACTCAGAAAAACACTACCCATACGTCGGTTGGGGTCACAAACTTTTGCCAAACGAGAAGTATTCGGCACGAACCATGACAAAACGGGATGCGGATGAACTTTTGCGGAAAGACCTGCGCAAATTTGTCGCCATGTTCCGTAAATTCGGGGTTGATTCGATTTTGCTTGGCACGTTAGCTTACAATGTGGGACCGGCGAAGCTGTTAGGCAGCAAAACAATCCCCAAAAGCACCTTAATCAAGAAGCTGGAAGCTGGTGACAGGAACATCTACCGTGAGTATATAGCCTTCTGCAACTACAAAGGAAAACGCCACGCCATGCTGCTCAAACGGAGAAAGGCGGAGTTTGCGCTGTTGTATATCCCATAAAAGGACTGACAAAACTGGCAAAAGACGTGCCATATTTAACTTGGCACGTCTTTTGCTCTATCACTTGATAGATTATCGTAGGATTTTCTCGTTAATTGACATCGTTGAGCCATTTTTGCCTATCGGTTTCCAAATAACACTTCAAGTTGTAAGTGTTGTGAGAGCAATACAAAACATAGTTATTAACCATAAAAAGTATAGCGAAATTATGAAGAAAGTATTTAGGAAAATTCAGAAAGGAACAACAAAAATGATTGAACGTATCAAATCGTTGGGGGAAATGGAGACGAAGCAGAAATGTGTAGTTCAACGGTTCGAGATTATCATTCCCCTCCACCAAAAAATAACGACCCAATATATAGCCTCCGCAAGTTTTACTTGCGGATTTTTTAGTTATCGCAGATTGGACAAAGGTTTCTTTGCTACTTTCTTTGTCCGCCATCATGCTCACTGAAAGAAAGTAGGGCGGCTCTCGCCGCCCCGCCACTCAAAAGCGTGTGTAAAGTCCCGTCACCATCGTGAACATTTCCTCCAGCATATCAAAATAGATACCCTCGTGTACGGCAATGTCCTTTGTCTTGCACTCAAAGGTCTTTTTGCTGAACGTCCTGCGGTAGAAGCGCATATTGTAGAGGTCTGCCCCTTCGTCATAGATGATGTCAAGGCGGTTGGCACTTGTTTTGTTCCTTGCAAGGCTCATCCGTAAGCCGTTGCCCATATCTATGAAATCACGGCTACCTGTCATGGCGGTGAAGCGTTTTCCGCCTATCTGCTGTAATATCGTCTTGGCTATCATATCTTTTGTTTTTAGGGTTTTAAGTATTGGCGGTGCGGACACCGCCATCCCGTTCAAAATTCTCGCATTTCGGAAATGGGGGTCTGCCGTTGTAGCCACTCTTTCACACATTCCATATTGTACTCGCTCGTGATGACTGCCGTATGGCTGTCGGTGGCGGTGAAACGTGTGCTTTCGTAATCATCTATCCACCCCTTGAGGGTGTCCGTTCCCCACGCTCCGGTATCGTCAAAGATACCGTCCAATGCCGTGATAGGTTCGCTGAACTTGACTATCAGCGTTTGATAGGTCGTGTTCATAGTCTGTCCTCCTTTCCCTTCTTTGCGTTCAGCCACTTGTCCCGTGCGGCTCGGCACTCGTCCAACGTGGGTTTGACACAAGAGAACAATTCTCTGTCTATGGGGTGGCGGTAGTCGTACTGCACAAGTGTCCGCCTGCGTCTTCCGATACCCGATTGGAAACGCTCGTATTTCTCCGTACCTGCTTCCGCGCAGGTGCTTACTCCGTTGATGGTCATTCGTGTTGTCATAATGTTGCTTTTTAGATGGTTAAAAATGTACTGACAGAACTCTGTTCTTCATCACCATTTCGGGGTTGCTTGTGTAGCGTTGGTGCAGGTAGAAATGGTGTGAGCCGAAGCCGTAAAGGAAAAACTTGTCAAGTTCGTGCTTCTCGGCAAACTCCTTTACGCTCTTTCTCAATTCCCCCTCACTCGTTGTGAGAGTGAGGAGGTTCACAAATTCAAGGAACATCGTGGGGATTGCATCATCCCACACACAAATCATACTTTCAATTCTTACTTCCATATCAATGTTGTTTTAGGGGTTATGCTATGCCGCTTTCATCCGCTCACGGATAAGGTTGGCGTTCTTGTTCACAAGGTCTATGATGCGCTCGTGATATTCGGTGTCCTGGTTGTGCTTGCCGTGGCACTGCACCACTTCGAGGGTTCGCAAGTCCACCTCTACGGTTTCAATAATCTCATCGCCAATCCTTGCCGATAGTATGAGGGTGTCGGCTTTCTTGTAGTATCCACTGCCAAACACGCAGATGCCCTGCGTCTTGCCCTCGTTGTAATACTCGTCTATGCTTTCAAGCACCTTGACGATTATTTCCTCGTCCGTGATTACCAAGCCGAAGAATTTGGATTTGTTGGCGATGAAATCCTCCGCATCTTTCTTTCGTTGGAGTTGTCGCTGTTGCTCACGCTCACGCCTTTCAATCTCCCAACGGCGTTGCTCTGCGGCTCTTTCCTTCTCGTGTATGGCTTCAATTTTTCGGGTTGCGTTGTCGTGTGCCGCCATGAAATCTTCGGGACAGATGTTCTTCGGGTTACGGAGGTCTTGACCGAGTTTTTTGAGCATACGCAGATAGTCGCACCACATTGAGAGGTTGTCTATCTGATACTTGTGACGCTTGGCAATCAGATATGATGCCCAACATTCATCGGCAGTACGGGTATTGAAAAGAAAGTGTTTCATGACCTCAATCTCACCGCCTTTCATAAGGGTTTCAATTCTTGGGTCTGAAAGCAAGGCTTTGAAAAGACGCACGGGGGAGATGCCGTGGAAATCGCCCTTGAAGCCGTTACGTCTGAGTTGGGGCAATATCCTCATCTTTGGATATGCACAGCTTCTTGCCACCACATCATCGTATAGGCTGTTGTGCGGTCTTACCTCCATATCGCTGCCTAATGCCCACACATCGCAATAGCAGAAAAGGAAGCCACGGAGCAACGCCATGTCCGTAACCTTGCCGTCGGGTGAAATCCAACGCTGCACGACCTCGTGGCAGTAGAAACGCATCGGTTCGCCTTTCCTGCTCTCGCATCTGACCTGCGCCACGCGGATTACCTGATACCCTTTGCAGGTGGTTATCACGCTGAAATTCTGCGTTTCCTTGTAGATGCGTCTGCGTGTGTCCTGCACTTTGAGTTCGGCATGGCATTTGGGGCAGGTGCAGCCTTCAAGGGTGTCGCATAGTCCGCTGTCGCTGTGCCACTCGTGACCGCAGTCGGAACAGGTGATGTTCCCTTTCTTGGTGCGGTAGCCGATATGCTCAACGCAGTGGCGGTATGCCCAATCTATTTGTGTCGCTGATATGGGGCGAAGGTTGGCGGAAAGTCTTGCCACCTCTTTCTGTATCTTGGTCTTCGGTTTCATAAGCCTAAATCAAATAATGAGGGTTGGGGTTGGTTTTCTTTTCTCGCTGACGGTCTGTGGCGGTTCTGCAACTTGCGGAGTTCCTCCTCTTGGTATTTGCGGACAGCGTTCTGACGTGCCTCCGCCTTTTCCTCTGCCGTGAGTTTCACAACGTGGTTCACAACCACTTGGCAGTCCATCGGTTTGCCCACCTCTATCTCGTTTTCCTCATAGTAGTGGATGGCTTGCCCGAATATCTCTCCGTCCGTGAAACCGTTGCAACCGCTTTTCTGCACATAGTTCAGAATGTGGGTCACGCACTCGTCCATGTTCTTGGCAGGGTTGCGGTACTTCTTTGCAAATAGCGCATCTTCCTCCGCACGCTGTTCCAAGTACATATATATCGTTCTCTTGAAATGGTCTGTTCCTTTCATATCGCTGTCATTTTTAGATTATCTGTTTCAGTATCTCTCTCCAATAGGTCGGCTCTACCTCGCTGAGAAGGAAGTCCATGAAATCCCTCCGTGCGTCCTTGTTCAGTTCGTGGTACAATCTTCGGAAAGTTTCAAAATTGCCGTTGATGTACGTTTCCACCATATACACGAAGATGTTGTCCACCTCGTAATATCTGCACTGCTGCGCTGCCGTCTTGCTGTTTCTTTTTGCCATGTCGGTAAGGGTTAAAGGGTGAATAACCAAAGGATGAAGCCAAAGAAGGCAATGGTGGAAAGGATAGCCACGATTACACCTATCGCCACTCGGAACACTCCGTTTACAATCTCTCTGATGATGCCCCAAAGGATGCCGAACACCCCGAAGGCGGTGCGCATCATCAAGCCGCATATCGCCAACCCGATGTGTTGCGCCATTTGTCTGAAATTTGCCGTTGCCGTCATATCTTCGCTGTTTTTGATTTTTTTGTTTTTAATGCGGATTCAAGAGCTGAGGGAGTTGAGTTTCAAACTATCTTATCTGCCTCTCGTTTATCCGACATTTTTTTTATGCGTCTTTCTGTCGCATCGGTCGTTTTCGTTTCGGGTGCTTGAAAAGGTAGGGATTAGGGAATGCAAGGTTTTTCGGTCAAAATACTACCCGCAGGGCTGGAGATTTTTACCGAAAACAGGAGGCTTGACCTTGCTTTCCCGTCCAATCCCGGAATTACCTTTGCGCCCAGAACGAAAATGACTGACTGATGCGGCTTACTGAAAGGCGCAAAATGGAGGTAAACGAAAACAGAGGCAGATTGTGTAGAAAAAAACTTCAGGGGAAAATCCGTAAAAAAAAGAATCACCAAAAGGAAAAAGACATCACCGGAAGCGTGAAAAGGGCAAACCACAACAAAGGAAGTATGATTGTTTCCGATCCGACGGAACTTGTTCAGCCGGGTGGCAACAATCATTCTTCCCGGTTTGTCCGGCTGTGTGTGGGCGCCTGTTTCATTCATGGGGCAGGCTGACACACTCTGCATTCACTTTCCGCTTCCGGCAAAAGAGACAGCGAAAAAAGAAAAATCATTTGAAAACCCGTAAAAGCACCTCTTGGCATAGGCGCAAAAGAAAGGGGCATTGCTTCATCTGTCTAAACATCGTTTAGGCGTGAGGCAATGCCCTTTTCTCCAGCTATGCGGTAGTCGGCACACGTTTGTTCCAAACTCGTTTTGGGCAATGGTGTGCCGACGGACAATACCGCTTTTACGGAAAATTCTTATGAATGAGGGGATAAAAAACGGGAGTTTATATCAAAATCTCGAATTAAATAGCTACTTTTGCATACGAAGAGTTCTTTGAAGGTTACGCAACGCGCAGAAGGATAATGCAGTAGATAACTAACTAAATCGTAACCTATTACTATCAAGAGCAATTAACCTACGCTCATTTCCAATAAATTACACTCTTTTCGTAACTTCATGTTGCAAATCTACAAGCGGCGATGAAATTCCCATTCCTTTTTCAATTCTATTAATCGGATAAATACAGCCCGGGCGTTCTAGGTCCCGAAGTAGGCGACAAAAGTACTAAAATTATCGTTCCGTACCCAAGTTGCGGTAAGTAAAGAAAAAGAATACCGCTAACGTTGGTAGTGTCTATAAAATTCCTAATTTTGTACGAAAACTAATATCATAAAAAAATGAATGAGAACGATGCTTTTTATAACGCATTAATAGATGTAGCTGCTTGGGATAAAGAGAATACCTTAGATCGTTTTATGAATAGTGATAGCCTCTTCAAAAAGTTTCTATATAAATTTATTACTACAGACGGTTCGTATGTGAAATTACGGAGCTCTTTAGTAGAGCGGGATTTGGAGAATGCCAAGCTATATTCGCATACCTTGAAAGGGATAGCCGCTAATTTAGGTCTGGTAAATCTATTCGATGTATCGAATAATATACTATCGCTGTTGAGAGAAGGGAATCTGGAAGAAGCGTTGCGTTATGAAGATGCATTGGGAAAACAATACGATGCCTTGCGAGATATCGTTGTTGAGTTTTGTTCTTAATCTATTGTATATTAACTATCTAATTCTAAATAAAGACTATCAGTATGGATACTATCATAAAAACTCAAATTATAGATTTGATTCACAGGGAGGTAATCCCTGCTATCGGATGTACGGAACCTATTGCCGTGGCTTTGGCGGCCGCAAAAGCGGCGGAAGTGCTGGGGCGTAAGCCAGAGAAGATAGAGGTTTATCTGAGCGCCAATATCCTGAAGAATGCCATGGGAGTAGGAATCCCGGGGACTGGCATGGTGGGGTTGCCTATCGCTATCGCTTTGGGATCGATCATCGGTAAGTCCGCTTATGGGCTAGAGGTGCTGAAAGACTTGACTCCGGAGGGATTGAAAGAAGGTAAGGAAATGGTCTGCAAGAAATGTATCGGTATAGACCTGAAAGAGAATGTAGATAAACTTTATATCGAAATTATAAGTTCTGCAGGGAGCGATCGTTCAAGGGTGATCATTTGCCATGAGCATACCCATATAATATATGTAGAGAAAAACGGGGAGGTATTGACTGATTTACGTACGGCAAACGCTTCTGGCGAGGAAGTATGTGAGAATAAGGATTTACGTCTTTCCTTCTCTATGGTCTATGAGTTTGCCATGGAAATGCCATTGGATGAGATTCGTTTTATTTTAGAAACGGCCGAGTTGAATAAGAAAGCTGCCCAAGCTTCCATGAAAGGCAATTACGGACATACCGTAAGCAAGACAGTCTCGGGTGCTTTCGGCCGTAAGTTCATGGGAGATTCCGCTTATACGCATATGTTGATCATGACTTCCGCCGCTTGCGACGCTCGCATGGACGGCGCTATGATCCCGGTGATGAGTAATTCGGGAAGCGGTAATCAAGGAATCGCCGCTACGCTTCCGGTTCTTTCTTTCGCCGAGGATATCCAATGCTCGGAAGAGCAACTGATCCGTGCGTTGATGTTAAGCCATTTGATGGTGATCTATATCAAGCAAAGTCTGGGACGCTTGTCCGCCCTTTGCGGTTGTGTGGTTGCCGCTACGGGAGCGAGTTGCGCTATCACCTATTTGATGGGAGGAAATAAGGCGCGGATTTCTTATGCGATCAAGAATATGATCGGTAATATTACCGGAATGATCTGTGACGGTGCCAAGCCGAGTTGCGCGATGAAAGTATCTAGTGGCGTATCTACGGCGATGCTTTCCGCTTTGATGGCCATGGAGGATAAGGTGGTGACTTCCGTGGAAGGTATCATCGATGAGGATGTGGATAAATCGATCGCGAACTTGACCGCTATCGGTTCTAAAGGAATGGAGGCGACGGATCGTCTGGTGCTGGACATCATGACCGGTAAATCTTGTTAATGGGATTCTATGGAGGAGGCACCAAAGGCGAGGAAAAAAGAGATTATGCGAGTGACACTTTTAGGGTCATTCGCTAATTTTGTTTTATTGGTATTCAAGTTCGTGGCGGGTATCTGGGGGCATAGTAGCGCTATGATCGCCGATGCGGTGCATTCGTTATCTGATTTCGTAACGGATATAATCGTACTTCTTTTTGTCAATATATCTTCCAAGCCAAAGGACGAGAGCCATGATTACGGGCATGGTAAATACGAGACTTTGGCGACTTCAATTGTCGGTATCGTCTTGCTTTGTGTAGGTTTTGGCCTTTTCTGGGAGGGAGCGAACAAGATTTATGACTTTTATTTCAAGGGGATTCCGTTGGAAAGTCCGGGAATGATCGCTTTAGTTGCCGCTCTTATCTCCATTGTGATCAAGGAATTACTGTATCATATTACGGTTTGGGTAGGAAGGAAGCAGAATAGTCAAGTCGTTATCGCTAACGCTTGGCATCATCGCTCGGATGCCTTTTCCTCGATCGGTACGGCTTTAGGTATTGGAGGGGCGATTTTGTTGGGGGATAATTGGCGTGTGCTGGACCCGTTGGCGGCTGTGATTGTCAGTTTGTTTATCGTAAAAGTAGCCTTGCAGCTGGTGATCCCCGCAATCAATGACTTATTGGAGAAATCTTTGCCGAAGGAGGTGGAGGATGAGATCTTGGCGATCATTAGTGAGGTTCCCGAGGTAAAGAGCCCGCATAATCTACGTACCCGCCGCATCGGTAATAATTTTGCTATCGAGGCGCATATACGGGTGGACGGACAGATAACCGTGACTCGTGCCCATGACTTGACGAAAGAGATCGAACAGAATCTGCGTGATAAGTTCGGTCAGGCTACGCACATCGCTTTGCACGTGGAACCAATTAAATAAACGAATTGTTATTTGACCATGATGAAGAACTTATATAGGGGAGAAGTGTTCTATTTGATCACTTCCCCGCTGGATCATGTGGAGGCTTACCGCTATTTTGAGGATGGGGGACTGGCTGTTGTTGATGGAAAGATTGTAGAGGCGGGGCCGTTCGAGGCGATGCGTTCCCGTTACCCGGATTTCCCGGTGACAGACTATTCCGGTAAATTGATTACACCCGGCTTTATTGATTCCCATATCCATTTCTCCCAGTCGGAGATACAGGGAATGTATGGCAAGCAACTTCTGGATTGGCTGGACGAATATACGTTTCCCGCCGAGGAAGCTTTCTCTTCCATGGAATATGCACAAGATATCGCTCGCTTTTTCGTGAAGGAACTGGTGAAGAACGGAACTACGACTTGTGCCGCTTATGCCACGGTTCATCCTGCTTCCGTGACCGCATTATTTTCCGTGGCTACGGAGTATAATATGTGTATCTTGGCTGGAAAGGTGATGATGAACCGGAACGCTCCGGATTATCTGATGGATACCACGCATCAGGGTGAGTTGGACTGCCGTAGCTTAATCGAGGATTGGGACGGGAAAGGACGGAATCACTATGTGATCACGCCCCGTTTCGCCATAACCAGTACGCCGGATCAATTAAAGTCTGCCGGTCGTTTACATGCCGAATATCCCAGTACCTATATACAGACACATCTTTCGGAGAATCTGGGAGAGATTGAATCTGTCTTATCGCTCTGTCCCGGTCATGCGGATTATTTGGAGGTCTATGAGCGTGCCGGATTGTTGACCGATCGTTCGATATTCGGGCATTGTGTCCATCTAACCGATCGGGAATATAAGCGGTTGGGAGAAACGGGAGGCATTATCGCCCATTGCCCGACCTCGAACCTTTTCCTTGGAAGCGGATTATTCGATATGAGGGAAGCGAACCGTTACGGCGTACGTACTACCTTGGCGACAGATGTCGGTGCGGGTACATCTTTCTCTATGTGGCGTACGATGGGAGAGGCCTATAAGGTACAACAGTTGAACGGTTATCCGATGACAGCTTTGGAGGCTATCTATAAATGTACGCTAGGCTCTGCACGGGCCTTATCGTTGGACGACCGAATCGGAAGTTTCCTCCCTGGCCGTGAAGCGGATTTCATAGTCGTGGATTATGCCGCTACCTCTGTCCAGAAATTGCGTATGGAGTATCTTCGTTCGAGAGATAAATGGACGATCGAGAATAAGCTGTTTGGCCTGCAAACCCTCGGCGATGACCGGAATACGGTATGTACTTATATAATGGGCAAGCAAGTATACGGCTCAGATTCGTGCGATCATCAAGAAACAAGTATGTAATACGACCGTTACGACGATCCATAGGCGCTCGGCAGTAGTCGGGCGCAATCCCGGGAAATGATATTCTATAGCCCCGTGCTTGCAAGCGGAGAGGCAATCTCCGCAATAGGTACAGGTATAGCCGATCTTTCCCTTCTCGATCTCTTCTTTATGTAGGGCATCATAACGGCAAGCGTTTGTGCAAGCCATGCAATAGCAACAATCCGTGGTCAGTCGTACCCGGAAAGGAGAGAGGTATTTGAGGAAAGACACTAAAGTCCCGATCGGACAATAACTACTGCAATGCACCATCTTCCGTCTCTTTCTGGAAAACAATAGCATGACAAGTAGGCCGATAACTCCGACCGCTATTCCGAAAGCGGTGGCTATCCTGCCGCTCGCTCCGAATATTCGGAGTAGGATGGCCCCCAACATAACCAGAAATAATATGCTGTATCGCATTTGCTTGTGATAGGGGAACCTTTTTCGCTCCAATTTTCCCCGGGCACTCCATGCGTCGAATGCCCCGAAGTAACAAAGCTGGCTACACCAAGCGGGACCGGATAGTAATAAGGTGCTGATAAAAAGTATGGGCATGAATAATCCATCAAAGCGATAAAGCGGTCCGGCCAAGATTACCGCAGGGATCGGTAAATGCAGTTTCCCGGTCATAAGGAAAATGGGATCGGCAAAAATCCCTAGAGCAAGTTGCCCGAAAAAAACGATCGAGAATAACAACCACGCTCGTTTTCTCCATTTGGGACGTTCTTGCCGATCTTGCATCTTATAGCAGAGCCAACCACCGTATAGCATGGCAAGTATCACTTGTATCCATCCTCCATACGGAAATAACCTTTCGCCTATCAACAGTGGATTTTTAGGCATGACTTGAACGATCGAGAGAAGTCCCCCGACTAATAATACGGTACTGATAACAATACGTCTCGTTTTCATGCTCAATTATTTTATGCGTAAAAGTATGCCTTTTACGCGAATAATTATAGCACGGGCATTGTATTTCTGATACTAGTTACACCGATTAAACGATCATACCGTGCTCCCATTGGACAATAGTAGACGTAAATGCTATATTCGTTCTCCGTCTGGAAGAAATTACCCTCGATAGGGCCGGTCTGTCCTACGGTCTGTCCGTTAGGGACAAAGAGGTACTGATAGTTGTAACTGCCTTGTTTCAGTAAGACGGATTTCTCGTATTGATGCGTCTCCGGATTATAGCCCATCTTACTTTTCTCGTCCAATACATTATTATATAATTCACCGTTCAAATACACGTTTCCATCGGGAATTAAGTCCATGGCGAGGGTAAAGTGAACGATGTAATAGTCCGCTTCCGTATCCGGGTCGTTACAATTACTGCAACGGATGAAGAAACGGCCGTCTTGATCTTGATCGTATTGATACGATAATTGGTCACGCCGATAGTCCGTCATCAACTCTACATGGTAATATGGATTATGGAACGAGATACTTTCTACGTGCATGCCATTGTATTTGTTGCTCAAAAATTCCATACGGCGATATTCGTTTCCTGCGGGAAAGATCAAGTTCTGATTGTTCGTATAAGAGATCTGGTTTTCTAAAATAGTCATAGGCTGAAGACCTGTTACGGCATTATCCCTGCGGTTATTCTGATAAACCCAGATTTTCAAGTCGGTCTGAGGATAGGTGATGGGGAAATTCTTGTTATTGATCGCAAAGCTGACTTGTTGGTGTGACTGATTGGTATCGATATCCGTATTTCCGCTCACCGTAGCGGCGACACTAACCATCGGCTCAAAAATAGAAAAGCATGCGGTAAATACGATCTGGGAGGGATCATCCTCGTTATATACTTGCAAGGCATAATTCCCCGAGACCTTCGGTTGAACGTCATCGTTTGGGAAAAGTAATCGGTAGTTGGTGTATTGCACCGTAGTACCCATCGCATTGGCGAAATCCTCGATCGTGCTCCCTTGGAAACCATTCATATACTCAATCGGGGAAAGATTCGATTGCGTCCAATCGGCGTTGCAATGAACCAGATTATAGGCGTATCGCCCGAAGCCCGGATTAAAAGCATCGAAATTAACTTCGATACGGTTTTCACCGCCCAGTTCAATGAATGGGTCGGAGAACATCTCGCCGGCAACCTTCACTTGGAGGGTCTTTATTTGCTTATCGCTAACGTTGGTGAAGTAAGTCACTTGAGCGTTCAACGGTACTAAAACCGTGATAAGCAGCAGAAATAGGATTTTAAAAACTTTCATTTTCTTATTACTTTCTTTAACGACGCAAAATTATGGAATTATTTCTCTATTTATTTGCCTTTCCCTGCTCTAAAGCATGAAAAAATGTTTACTTTTGCAGGAAAATTACATATAAACAATTTTAGTTGTATCATGGCAAATGTGATTAAGATTAAAAAGGGTTTAGACATTAATCTGAAGGGCAAAGCTTCGGATGTACTGTTAAACGGCGGCAAGAGCGAGTCTTATGCGATCGTCCCCGATTATTATAACGGTATTCTCCCCAAAGTTGTTGCGAAAGTAGGAGAAAAAGTCAAAGCCGGTTCTGTACTGATGATTGACAAGAACCGCCCCGAGATCAAGTTTGTTTCGCCGGTCAGTGGCGAGGTAACTGCCGTAAACCGAGGAGAGAAGCGTAAGGTGCTAAGCATCGTTGTGAAGCCGGATGCGCAGATCGAGTATGAGGAGTTCGGTAAGAAGAACGTAGCATCCCTACAGGGAGCAGAGGTGAAAGAGGTACTTCTGAACGCTGGTATGTGGCCGTTTATCAAGCAACGCCCATACGATATCGTTGCCGCTCCATTGGATACTCCGCGTGATATCTTCGTTTCGGCTTTTTACTCCGCTCCGTTGGCTCCAAACTTCGATTTTATCGTAAAAGGTCAGGAGGCTGATTTCCAGACTGGATTAAACGCCCTAGCTAAATTAACGAATGGAAAAGTGTATGTGGGTGTAAGAAGTGGTTCTGTCGTGAGCGGAATGAAAGGTGTGGAGATCGTGGAAGTAGAAGGTCCGCATCCCGCAGCGAACGTTGGCGTGCAGATCAATCATATCAAGCCCGTTAACAAGGGTGAGGTAGTTTGGACGGTTAATCCGGCAGACGTGATCGTTATCGGACGCTTGTTTAACAAGGGTGTCGCCGATTTCAGCCGTATGGTTGCTATTACCGGTTCCGAGACTACCGAGAGAGGCTACGTTAAAACGATTTCAGGTTGTACGATTAAGAGCTTGGTTAACGGTAAAGTGTTAGGACAGGAACATATCCGTATTATCAGCGGTAATGTTTTGACAGGTACCAAGGTGAATATGGATGGTTACCTAGGCGCTTATGATAACCAGATCACCGTGATTCCGGAAGGTGATGAGACGCATGAGTTCTTAGGTTTCGCTATGCCTCGTTTCAACCAGTTCAGCGCTAGCCATAGTTACTTTAGCTGGTTAGGTACTAGCAAGGAATATGTGATCGACGCCCGTATCAAAGGTGGTAAACGTGCCATGATCATGTCTAATGAATACGATAAGGTGTTTCCGATGGACATCTATCCGGAGTATTTGTTGAAAGCGATCATTGCGTTCGATATCGACAAGATGGAGAACTTAGGTATCTATGAGGTGGCTCCCGAGGACTTCGCTCTTTGCGAGTTCGTGGACACTTCCAAGATCGAGTTGCAAAAGATCGTTCGCGACGGATTGAACCTGTTGTATAAGGAAATGAATTAATAACATAAAAAACTTATAATACATTGAAAGCGTTAAGGAATTATCTCGACAAGATTAAGCCTAACTTTGAGGAAGGCGGAAAGCTGGCGATGTTCCGTTCTGTTTTTGACGGTTTCGAAACATTCTTATTTGTTCCGAACGAGACCTCTAAAACGGGCGTACATATTCATGACTGTATTGATTCAAAGCGTGCCATGACCGTGGTTATCATCGCTTTGTTGCCTGCTTTGCTTTTTGGTATGTATAATGTCGGTTATCAGCACAATTTAGCTGTGGGGGCTGATCCGGGATTTTTGATGACTTTTATTTTTGGATTTTTGGCGGTATTGCCTAAGATCATTGTTTCGTATGTGGTAGGTTTGGGTATAGAGTTCGCTGTCGCCCAAGTGAAGAAGGAAGAGATTCAAGAAGGATTCTTGGTTTCCGGTATCTTGATTCCGATGATCGTTCCGGTCGATACTCCGTTATGGATGATCGCTGTAGCTACTGCTTTCGCTGTTATTTTCGCGAAAGAGGTATTTGGTGGTACGGGATATAATATATTTAATGTAGCATTGGTTACACGTGCGTTCTTATTCTTCGCTTACCCGGCAGCAATGTCTGGTGATCAAGTGTTCGTTCGTACGGCTGATACGTTTGGTATCGGGGCTGGCCAAGTAGTTGACGGTTTTTCCGGAGCTACTCCGCTAGGACAAGTCGCTATCGCTGGTAAGGAGATGATCGGTTCTTTCCAAGCTGTTGACGTATTAGGCAACCCGATCTCTACTTGGGACGCATTTATTGGTTTGATCCCGGGCTCTATCGGTGAGACTTCCGTATTGGCTATTTTGATCGGTGCGGTTATCTTGTTGGTTACGGGTATCGCAAGTTGGAAGACAATGGTTTCCGTGTTCGTGGGTGGTGCTTTCATGTCATTGATCTTTAATATGATCGGTACTACGGTCGCTATGTGCGTATCTCCGCTGGATCACTTGTTCTTAGGTGGTTTCGCTTTTGGTGCCGTGTTCATGGCTACAGACCCTGTGACTTCCGCTCGTACGGAGACAGGTAAATATATCTATGGTTTCCTTGTAGGTGCTATGGCCATTATTATTCGTGCGTTGAACCCGGGTTATCCAGAGGGTATGATGCTCGCTATCCTGTTGATGAACGTGTTCGCTCCCCTGATCGACTATTATGTTGTGGAAGCTAATATCTCTCGCAGATTGAAACGTGTAATAAAATAAAGTAAGAAGGAATATGGCTAAATATAAATGTAAGGTATGTGGCTATGTCCACGAGGGAAATAAGGCTCCTGACACTTGCCCGGTATGTTCCGCTCCTGCTTCCGAATTTGAGGAAATCAAGGAGGAGGGCGCCGCTAAGAAAGGCATAAACCGGGATAGCAATGTTTATACGGTTGTTTATGCGGCTGTGATGGTTGTGCTAGTGGCTGTCGTATTGGCGTTTACTTCACAATCATTGAGAAGTTTTCAGAAACAGAACGAGGATAACGATAAGAGACAACAAATTCTGCGTTCTATCAACGTAAATGTTTCTTCTTCTGAGGCTGAGACCAAGTACAACGAGTTGATCAAGGAAGCTTTCTTGGTAAACGGGAATGGTGAGAAGGTTGAAGGCGACGCTTTCGCTACGGATGTAGTTAAGGCTGCTACTGAGCATCAATATCCGGTTTTCGTCGCAAATGTAGATGGTCAACCGAAATATATCATGGCTTTGCATGGAGCAGGTCTTTGGGGTCCGTTATGGGGTTATATCTCTGTAGATAGTGATAAGAATACTATTTATGGTGCTGACTTCAGCCACCAAGGTGAAACTCCGGGTCTGGGAGCTGAGATCTCTAAACCGGCGTTCAGCAATGAGTTCAAAGGTAAGAAGATCTTCATGAGTGGAGAATTCAAGTCTGTCGCTGTTGTTAAGCCGGGTAAGAGCGTAGCGGGACAGGATTATGTAGACGGTATCTCAGGTGGTACAATTACCAGTAAAGGTGTGGATGAAATGTTATTCAACAGCTTGAGCGGTTATGTTAAATTTTTGACCTCACAAAATTAAGTAGAAGATGGGATTATTATCTGAAAAGAATAAAGAAGTTCTGTTAGGCCCGTTGAGCGCTAACAACCCGGTTGTCGTTCAGATGTTGGGTATTTGCTCTGCGTTGGCTGTAACATCAAAACTTGAGCCGGCCATCGTGATGGGTATCTCGGTGACGGCTGTCGTAGCTTTCGCTAACGTGATCATTTCATTGATGCGTAATACGATTCCGAACCGTATCCGTATTATCGTGCAATTGGTGGTAGTTGCCGCTTTGGTGACAATCGTTAGTGAGGTGTTGAAAGCTTTTGCTTATGACGTAAACAAACAGCTTTCCGTATTTGTCGGTTTGATCATTACGAACTGTATCTTGATGGGACGTCTGGAAGCGTTCGCCTTGGGTAACGGCCCATGGGAATCGTTCTTGGATGGCATTGGTAACGGTCTGGGATATGCGATTATTCTTATTATCGTAGGTTTCTTCCGTGAATTGCTGGGATCTGGTACCTTATTGGGTTTCCAAGTGATTCCGCAGGCATTCTATGATCTGGGTTACGTGAACAATGGTTTGATGATCTTGCCTCCGATGGCGTTGATCGTGATCGCTGTTATTATTTGGGTTCATCGTGCTAAGAACAAGGAACTTCAAGAAAATTAATGTTAACGATTAAACGAATAATAGAATGGAACAATTATTAAGCACATTCGTCCGCTCGATCTTCGTTGACAACATGATCTTCGCATACTATTTGGGTATGTGCTCTTTCGTGGCTGTCTCAAAGAACGTGAAGACCGCTTTAGGATTAGGTATAGCAGTGACATTCGTACTTTTCTGTACGTTGCCGATTAACTATATGCTTGAGAATTATGTATTGAAAGAAGGTGCGTTAAGTTGGTTAGGCCCGGAATATGCGGAGGTGAACCTTAGCTTCTTGGCGTTTATTATCTTTATCGCCGTTATCGCTTCTTTCGTGCAGTTGGTCGAGATGGTAGTCGAGAAATTCTCTCCGTCTTTGTATGCTTCCCTTGGTATCTTTTTGCCGCTGATCGCTGTAAACTGCGCTATCTTGGGTGGTTCTCTGTTTATGCAACAAAAAGCGTTCCCTAATGTAGGTGTCGCCACTGTTTATGGTTTAGGATCTGGTATCGGTTGGTTGCTGGCTATCGTAGGTATGGCGGCTATCCGTGAGAAATTGTCATATTCAAATGTCCCCAATGCTTTGAAAGGTTTGGGTATTACTTTCATCATCACGGGTTTGATGGGTATGGCATTCATGTGTTTCTCTGGTCTGAAGATTTAAGTATTAACGCATTAAACAAAATATAAAGATGACTTTATTAATGTCGGGCGGACTTACGATTGGTGTCAGCGCAATAGTATTCTTATTGATCACGCTGATCTTGGTCGGTTTGCTTTTGTTCGCCAAAGCAAAATTGGTGCCTTCAGGGAATGTAAGCTTGAAGGTTAACGGAGAGAAAGATATAGAGACCCCGATTGGTGGAACTTTGCTAGGTGCGCTACAGAGCGGTGGCATCTTCTTGTCTTCCGCTTGTGGTGGTGGTGGTAAATGCGGTCAGTGCCGTGCTCAAGTTATTGATGGCGGTGGTGAGATCCTACCTACTGAGAAAGGTTTCTTCTCTCGTAAACAAGTGAAAGATCATTGGCGTTTGGCTTGTCAATGCAAGGTGAAAGAGGATATGGTCGTTCAGGTACCAGACGAGGTATTTGGCGTTAAGGAATGGGAATGCGAGGTTATCAGTAACAAGAACGTCGCTACATTTATCAAGGAGTTTATCGTTGCGTTACCTAAAGGTGAGCACATGGACTTTATTCCGGGTTCTTACGCTCAGATCAAGATCCCTACATACTCAATGGATTATAACAAGGATATCGATAAGAGCTTGATCGGTCCCGAGTATCTGCCGGCTTGGGAGAAATTCGGTTTATTCGGTTTGAAGTGTAAGAACGACTCACCGTCTATCCGTGCCTATTCTATGGCTAACTATCCTGCTGAGGGTGACCGTATCATGTTGACCGTGCGTATCGCTACGCCGCCGTTCAAACCGAAACCACAAGTTGGTTTCATGGATGTGATGCCGGGTATCGCTTCTTCTTATATCTTTACGTTGAAACCGGGTGATAAGGTGACTATGAGTGGTCCTTATGGTGATTTCCACCCAATTTTCGATTCTAAGAGAGAGATGATGTGGATTGGTGGTGGTGCTGGTATGGCTCCGTTGCGTGCCCAAATCATGCACATGACGAAGACGTTGAAGACTACGGATCGTAAGATGTCTTACTTCTATGGCGCGCGTGCCTTGAACGAAGTGTTCTATTTGGAAGATTTCTTGGAAATAGAGAAAGAATTCCCAAACTTTACGTTCCACTTGGCGCTTGACCGTCCTGATCCTGCCGCTGATGCTGCGGGTGTTAAATATACGGCTGGATTCGTTCATCAAGTAATCCATGATACTTACTTGAAGGATCACGAGGCTCCGGAAGATATCGAATACTACATGTGTGGTCCGGGCCCGATGTCAAAGGCCGTGGAAAATATGCTGGATAACTTGGGTGTACCTCGTGAGATGTTGCACTTCGATGATTTCGGTGGATAAAATAGGATTTCTATATCTACAGATAGAAGGCGGGGGTTAAGATCCTCGCCTTTTTTATTTTGGCCCTGAAACTCCTCTTTACGAAGATATACTTCAAATGCTATAGGATATATACTGCATGTGTCATAGGATATATACTTCATTAACGAAATAAGTCGTACTTTGACTATGCCTAAATTTACTTCACAGATTTTACTGTTATTTTCTAAGGTACTTCACATCTTAGAGAAGCTTCTCCTGAAAAACTTCACAGGGTTGAAAGTTGTTTCCTGAACCGGTTCACAGC